>NZ_UWOA01000030.1:0-55997 GCF_900604305.1 Mycobacterium sp. P7213 | reverse complement strand
GCGACGCTGAATCTCTTGCCGCAGCTCCTCTTGCCAGACAGAACGGTGCTCGAAGCGGATATAGTCGTCGGCCCAAGCCTCGACTACCGGACTGTCCGCCGCTGGACCACGGATGTGGGAGTGCCCCGCGGGCCGCGATGCTGCCACGGGCTGATCACTCGGTTTCGTGGAAGCAGGTCGCCGGTGGTCCCCCCGGGCACTACCGATAACGGGTTCATCATCACCTGAGTCGTCTGCTCGGCCGTCCGCATGTTCGATACGTTTGGTTGAGCCGGGTTGTCCGCGACTGCCAGCCGGACGACACATTCCACAGGGCGAGATTGGCTGCTCTAGCGTGTCGATTGCCCACCGGTCTAGCTCGACCACATCTTCCGCGCACACTTTCACGTACTGTCCGGTCCACGGTCCCCCGCGGGGGTTCTGACCACTGATCGTTCGACAACCGGCGTGATGCAGGCGCGCTTGGGTCGGACTGTGACCGCGCGCGATATTGATTACGTAGCCATCGCGGTGGGCAGCGAGCCACGCGAGATAGCCGACGTCATCGTCTCGGAACTCAATGACCCGTGGCATAGGGCCACACTATGCCTCCCCCCACCGACAGAAGGTTCACTACGGAAACGAGCAGGCTGCCCGTCCAATCCCCGCCGATCGCCTGCTCAAGACGGCTGGTGCCAACCACTTGGTGGCGCCGCCAGCAAATAGCAGAGCCAGCGCTTCGCTTTCGCAGACCCCGGACCGCCAAGAGATCGCTTCTAGACCCGCCCCTCGCCTATCGCCCGCCGTCGATGAACCGGCCCGAACCGCGGAGGAATGACGAATACAGTGCAATCCAATAGCAATCGGCTATGCGCACCAAGTGCGGCCTCGCGACTCAGGGTCCCCCGGCTGGGTGGACACTAGGGCGTGGCCCTTTCTGCGACGGTATTCAAAGTCGAACTTGGCGTCTCCGATGTCGATCACGGTTACTACGCCGATCACACGCTGACCGTGGCCCGTCATCCCAGTGAGACCGATGAGCGGATGGTAGTGCGGTTGTTGGCGTTTGGGCTGCGCGCACACCGACTCGGCGACGTCGACGGTGAGTTGGCGTTCGGGGCGGGCTTGTCCACCCCTGGCGGACCCGACTTGCGGCTCACCGACTACACCGGCCGGATCCTGGAGTGGATCAACGTCGGCCAGCCCGACGAACGTGCCTTGGCCAAAGCAGCCAACCAGGCCGACCAGGTGCTGCTGTTCCCGTTCGCCGCCGGCGTGGCCACCTGGTGGCGCACCGTCGGCCCCAAGGTGGCGGCCCTGCCGAACTTGTCGGTGGTGCAGATACCGCACGCGCCGGTGCAGCAACTGGCTCAGACGGTCGATAGACGGGTCTCGGCGCAGGTAATGGTGATGGAAAGCCAGGTGACGATGACCGTGTGCGGTGTCGACGTCACCTTCACGCCCGAACCGTTGGAGTGAACGAGCCGCAGGCACGTAGACGGCCTGCCGTCTCTCGGGCTGTGATCCTGCCCCCCGTAGGCTCGCTGCATGCACGAAGTGACTCTGGCCGGCGCCGCAGAAGCCGCGACGCTGACAGTGGGACTGTCGGTCTATGCGGCGTTGATGCTCGTCAGCATCGCGGTGGCGATCGACAGCGCCCGCCGACACCGACGACGCCGCACGATCTACTCCGCGGTGACGGTTGGGATACTCATCCTGGGCGGGCTGGTTGCGGCGATTTTCAGCAGCATCGCGTGAACCTGGCGGCCGTGGCGCACGCGTCTCGGCTCCGCCGGTCCCGCCCTGATTCCCGGCTACTCGTCCTCAGCATCGTCACGGTGCGCGGCCTCGATCACCTCTGGCGGTACCGGCCTCTGCAGCCACACCCGCATCCGTAGCAACCCGCCGGTGATCGTCCCTACGGCAAGGAGGGCAACGATGATCCACAGCGCCAGCGACATGCAGCAATTCTCCCCCTGGCCCAGGCGATATGAGGCGATATCTTCAGCTCTACTCTTTCGCGATGAGGTGTTGCCGCGCCCACTCCTCAGTGGTCGTGGTCGGGATACCGCGGGTGGCGTTGAACGTACCGTCCTTCGGCCACGCGACGCCTTTGCCCTGAGCGAACACCGCACGATACTTCCGTAACCCGTCGTCGGGGTTTCGGTCGCGGTCGTGCAGTAGCTGCGCGCCGGTCCATTCATTGCCGGTCACGGGGGCTCCCGTAGTCCGTCCGACGATCTCGGCGAGTTCGCGGTAGGTGATCGTGTCGCCGGCGACGTAGACGACCTGGTTCGCGATACGCGGGCGGGCCTGGATGATCTCCGCGGTGAGTGCGCCGATGTCCTCCGGAGTGGTGACGGTGACTTCGGTGTCCCAATTGCCCAGCGCGTTAACGGTATTGGTGGTGAGGTCGACGACTCCGAAATCGGGTTCGAACAGGAAGCTGGTGAACATGCCGGTCGACACGATCACCCATTCGGTGGCGCTCTGGGCGCGCAGCATGTCGCGCACGTCGAGTTGCTCGTCGAACAGGTCTTGGGGGCTGCCGCGTCCGATGGCGTCGTAGTCGGCGCCGAACTGCCACGGGAAGTATCGCGGAACCCGCGCCGCCAACGCGGCCTCGGTGATCTTGCGCTGGGTCCCCGCTCCCGCCGCGAAACCGATGCAGCTCACCACCCCTCCGCGGCGCAGATCCGTTCGCGAATGCGAACGCCTCGCCATAACAACCCGCTACGGCGCAGCATTCCCGGCTAACCGCTGGCGGGCTCCGGCGCGTCGCCATGAGTAGCGCCCCGGTGCACACTGATCCCCATGGGCAGACTCATCTACGGCTTCACCGTGTCGGTGGACGGCTACATCGCTGACGCGCAAGGCAGCATCGACTGGAGCGAACCGAGCGACGAACTGCACCAGTACTGGAACGACTTCGAGCGAGAAACCGCGCTGTCGTTCTACGGACGGCGGCTCTACGAACTGATGTCCGCCTACTGGCCGACCGCCGACGAGGACCCGGACGCTCCACCGTTGATCGTCGACTTCGCCCACATCTGGCGCGCCATGCCCAAGGTCGTGTTCTCACGGACCCTGGAGTCAGTCGACTGGAATTCCCGACTGGAGCGCGGCGACCCGGTCGAGGTGGTGACGAAGCTGAAGGCCCAAACCGACGGCAACTTGGAAGTGGCCGGCGCGACGCTGGCCGCACCGATCGTGCAGGCCGGACTGGTGGACGAGTACCGGATCCTGATCGCCCCCACCGCCGTGGGCGGCGGGACGCCGTTCTTCCCGGGCCTGCCATCGTGGGTCTCGCTGCGGCTGCTGGAAAACCGCACCTTCCCCGGTGGCACGGTCCTGCTGCGCTACGAGGCGAAGCACGACTGAACGGATCGAAGAATCGCCGCTAGGCCCACCGCCACCGGCATTACCCACTGCCGTTGTCTCCGGAGACTTGTCAGACCCCCACCAACCACCAACCACTAGATCAGCCGCGAGTGCGTGCGCAGTCCGCTAGGTGCAGCGAAACTGCCTGTTGAGCATGCAATTCACCGGTGGTGAGTACGTCCCGGACAGCACGCCTCGGAAGCCACCGGTAGCGGATCCGCCCGGCGCGATGATCCGATTCCAATTCACCGGCGCCAGCACATAGTGCGTGCCGGATCGGCCAACGGTGCTGCTCCACGCGTGCGAGATCGATTCATTGGCCGGCAGATCGAATTCAAGGCGCCAATCGGTCATCGGCACCGCACTCCAGTTGGTGATGGTGAAGCGGGCGATGAAGCCGGTCTGCCATGTCGAAGTCACCGACAACGTCGCGGTGGCCGCAGCCGCATGAGCCACGGCGGTGGTAGCGAATCCGAGGATGACCACCATCGCTGCCGCCACAGCAAGGTGAAGCGCTGTGCACCAGCGCTTCACGTGACTGCGGAATACGGCCATAGCAGCCAACACTAAAGCCGAACGGGCATCGTCGTCCCTGTCGCCGCCGGTAGCCTGCAGGACCTTTGCTCAACTGAAACCGTCACGTGACGTCGCTCGACGTCGTCACAGATTCCGTCCCCGGTCCCCACCGGACCTCCAAGAGGGTTACCGTTGCGCAGGGGCGAGATCGCCGTCCGCGACAAGGAGCACCGACATGTTGAAGTACGAGATCCATGGAACCGGTGAGCCCTTGGTGCTGGTCCACGGGATCACGCACCGCAGGCAGGCCTGGTATCCGGTGCTGGAGCACCTGACCGATCACCGCACCGTCGTGCTCTTCGATCTGCCCGGCCACGGCGAATCGCATGACTTTGTGGTGCGCAACGACGACGTACAGGGAACCCTGCGCGAAGAACTGGTCGGGCTCTTGGACCAGCTGGGGCTCGAGCGTCCGCACATCGCCGGCAACTCTCTGGGCGGCCGGATCGCGATGGAGGCCGCCGCAGACAACCTGGTCTCGAGTGCGACGGTGTTGTCCCCCGCGGCGTACTGGCACAACGCCCTCGACTTCGCCTACATCCGGCTGGTCTTCACCTGCCTGACGACCAGCGCCCGCCTGCTGGCACCCGTGGTGCCGAGGCTCGCGCGTTCGCCGCGGGCGAGGCACATGATGGGCGGGGTGGTCTCCGCCCACCCCGAGCGGATCCCGGCCGACGAATTCGTGGGCGACCTCAACGGCATGCGGCGGGCCATTCCCGCCATGAAGAAGATCTTCCCGGCAGCCAAAGTGTTCGACCGGGCGATCCCGGCCGACATTCCGGTCACCGTCGCATGGGCCGCACGTGACCGGATCCTGCTGCCCTACCAAGCGCGCATCGCCGAGAAGCGGCTCCCCCAGGCCCGCCACATTCGACTGCCCGGGTGCGGTCACGTGCCCATGGCCGACGACCCCGAGCTCGTCGCACGGGTCCTGCTGGAGGGCAGCGCTCCCAACGCGCGGGCCGAGGCTTCATAGCACGCTCCTGGTGATCCACGGTGCGGCCGGCGCGGGTGCTTGAATAGGCCGTGGCCAACCGCATCCAATCCCTGCTCGGGGTTGCCTACCCCGTCGTCCAGGCCCCGATGACCTACATCGCGCGCGCCGAACTCGCCGCGGCGGTTTCCGAGGCGGGCGGGCTCGGTGTGATCGAGACCCTCACCCCCGAAGGCCGTGCCGACCTACAGCGGGTGCGTGAGCTCACCGACAAACCGGTGGCGGCCAACCTCATGATCCAGGGCTGGAAGAGCGACCTGTCGATTGTCGAGACCCTGACCGAAGCCGGCGTGCGCCACGTCTTCACCTCCGCCGGCGACCCGGCTTTGTTCACCAAAGCGCTGCACGACGCCGGTATGACGGTGGTCCACGTGGTCGGCTCTCTCAAGGGCGCTCTCAAGGCCGCCGACGCCGGTGTCGACGCGCTGGTGGTCGAGGGCGTCGAAGGCGGCGGCTTCAAGTCACTGCTGGGCGCCTCGACCATGGTGCTGCTCCCCCTTGTCGCCGAAAACGTTGACCTGCCGATCATCGCCGCCGGCGGCATCTGCGATGCGCGCTCGGCTGCGGCGGCGCTGGTGCTGGGCGCCGAGGGCGTGCAGATGGGCACCCGGATGCTGGCCAGCCACGAATCCGCGGTGCACGCGAACTTCAAGGACGCGATCGTGGCCGCAAACGATTCGGGCACTGTGCTGCTCGACGTTCCCGGAAATCCGACCATGCGGGTGCTGCGTACCGGGCTGGCCGCCAGAGTCGCTGCACACGAACCGGATTCCCGACTGCTGGGAAAGATCACCGACCTGTACTTCGACGGCGACATGGAGGCCAGCGTCGCCAACACCGGCCAGGTGTCGTCGCGGATCATCGATCTTCTGCCGGTGGCCGAGATCATCCGTGGCACCTGGGACGAGATCGAAGCGGTGCTGGACGGCGCACGAGCACGAGCCGAAAGTTTGTGAACCTCGCCCGCAGATGAGCTCGCAGCGACCATGATCATGCAATGGTTCGCCAGCGTCGGACGGTCGAGGCGTGACCCTGCCTGAGTCGGGCCCCGAATCGGGGCAGCATTCGCGGCGGCGATCTAAATTCTCGGCCTTGCATCTGTTCGCCGTCCTCGGCGTCATCGCGGTCCCGGCGTTCGGCTGGTTCGGCCAACATTGGTCGGGCGCAACGACGGTGGTCGTGTACTGGTTCGAGAACGTCACGATGTGTCTGCTGGTGATAGCCCGCATCGCTGTGCACCAACGCCTGAACCCCAAGTACGGGCACTTCCGCTACCGCGGCCCAGGCGCCGGCGGGCCCTCCAATTCGTCGTTCTTGAGCGGCTTCGCCCTGATCAGCCTGGCGTTCTGCACAGCCCATGGCGTGTTTCTGGCGGCCATCCTCGCGCTACTGATTCACAACCGTGCGCCCGAGCTCGCGATGATCGATCTGGATTGGCGCAGCGTCGGCTGGGGATGCCTGGGCGTATTGCTGTTCCTGACGATGGAATTCCTCACCGATCTGGTCGACCTGCGCCATTGGTCCTTCCGGGATATCGAGACCGCTGCCAACGTCGGCCTGGGTCGCGTCATGGTCGTGCATATGACCCTGCTGCTCGGATTCGCCGGGATCGCCGCGACGAACGCCCCGGGGACCTTGTTCACGGTATTCGTCGTGCTGAAGAGCCTTGCGGCGCTCAGCGTGGTGGTTCCCCAATGGGAGCCGGCGAGACCCCCACGCGGACTGTCCAACCTGATGAATCGACTGCCGAACGTGCACCCCGGAGAACGATTCGAGGACTTCTGGGTAAAGGACCAAGCCAACGAGCGAGAGCGGCAGCGGCGCAACGAGCAGCCCTGGAAGACCGCCAGGCCCTAACGGCGTTCGGCCGGATTGGTCGCCTCCCCATGGGCCGCCGCACCGAATATGGCGACGGCCACCGCACCTGCGACCGCGGTGCAGAACCCCAACGCCACCAGCCAGCCCAGCCCGGCTCGTGCGGTATCCCCGAGCAGTAGCACGCCGACGACGCCGGGCATCACCGTCTCGCCGACGACCAGAGCGGCAACGGCGCCGTTCACCGAACCCAGCTGCAAAGCAACGGTAAACAGGTAGAAGCCCCCGGCTCCGGCAATGGCGATCGCCCAGAACGCCGGGTCCTTCAGCAGCACTGGCACGTTCAGCGGATCGACGCCGTCGACCACCCGCACCGCGATGGCCATCACGCCATAGAGGACACCGGCGACCAATCCGGCGGCGATGGCGACGCGGGCTCCCAGCAGGCGCATGAGACCAACCCCGAGCACGGCGATCAGCATCGCCAGCAACATCAGCGCCCAGTGCAGCCCGGATCCCGACGTGTCTGTACCGGCCTGACCAGCGCTTAACCCCAAGACGCACAGTGACACAATCACCGTCGCGATCGCCACCCAATCGCGGCGGCGGAGGCGAACGCCGAGCACGGCTATGCCGACCACCGCGGTGACGACCAGATTGGCGCTGATGATGGTCTGCGACAGAAACAGCGGTATCAGCCGCGCCGCGACGATGTTGCCGACGAAACCGATGACGTCGAGGGCCATCCCGGCGATGAACGCGGTGGTAAGCACCGCGTTGGCGGTCGAGCGCAGGGTCGGCCGACCGTCTGCGGTGGCGGCGGCGCCCTGCCGCGCAGCAGAACTACGTGCGCCATAGGCCTGCAGGACCGAGGCAACCCCATAGCCGAAACAGGCCAACAGCGCTGCGGCCACCCCGATCAGCACGGCACTACCTCTCAACGCTCCCGAAGGGTGTGCGGCCCGGCCGAAATCCGCTGGGCGATCTCACCGTATCGCTCGAAGCGCTCCGGATCGCCGAGCGCGTTGTAGAGCACCAGGCGCGTCGCGACACCCCCATACTTGCCGATCAGCTTGTCTGCCAACTCATCCCACGTCGACTCGGTGGCGAACGCGGCAAGGTGTTCGTCGCTGATCTGCGCGGCCATCCCGGCGACGTCGCCGGCCTTCTGCTTTTCACGGATCCGGGCGGTGGTGCCGTCGAACCCGGCCTCATCCCAGATGAAGGCGTAATTCGGGGTGCTCCCGTAGAAGCTCAGACTGGCCCGCACCAGTTCCCGCTCCTTGTGCCGCTCTTCATCGCTGTCGCCGACGATCGTCATCGCGGGAACGATCACGGCGACCTCCGACGGGGAGCGGCCGGCCTTCGCGGCGCCTTCGGCCAGCTTCGGCACCACGTGACGCGCCAGGTAGCCGGGCTCGCCGAGCGGGTGAACGTGCACGCCGTCAGCCACCTCGCCGGCCATCCGCAGCATCCACGGATTCACCGCCGCGACATCGACTTTGGGGTCGGGTGCATCGATCGGCCCCGCACTCCACTGCGGAGTGATGAAATCCAGCTCGTAGAAGTCTCCGTGATGATCCAGCTTTCCGGTTCGGAAGGCGGCGAAGCACGCCTTGACCGCGAGCACGTAGTCGCGCAGCCGTGGACCGGGACGGTCGAATGCCGCGCCGTAACGCCGCACCACATGGGTACGCACCTGGGTGCCGAGCCCCAGCCGGAAGTTGCCGCCGGTCGCCTCCTGCAGCTCCCAGGCTGTGGCCGCCGTGACGAACGGACTGCGGGGAAAGGCCACCGCGACACCGGTCGACAGCTCAAGCCCAGGAGCGGACTGAGATGCGATCGCGGCATTCAGATACGCCGTGCGACCGGCTTCGGTGAACAGCAGACCGGAGAAACCCGCCTTTTGGGTGTTGCGGGCCAGGTCGCAGGCCTTGGCCAACGGCTGGGGCAGGGCCATGACGTCAATGTGCACGTGGCTGAGACTACGTGCCGAGTCCCTGCTGACGGGGCTACTTTGCGTCTGTCATCGGGTCGCAGGTCGTGCCCGACGCGGCCTGTAACGTGGCGGGCGTGAAACCCACTCGGATGCACTCAGTCGTTGCTGTTGCGGCCAGTATCGCGGCCATCGCCCTGCCCTTCGCGGCAGCAGGAACGGCCGTCGCCGCCGACACCTGCCCCACCGCCGCACCGGTCGGCGGCGCGCCGGAGTGGACCCTGACCGGGGCCACCGGCAGCGTCGCAGTCACCGGATCGACCGAAACGGCCGCGCCCCGGGTGGACGTCGCGGCGCCGTTCAGCGTGACCTCAACCCAAGTGCACACCTTGCAAGCAGGCAGCGGCCCGGTGGTCCCGGCCACGGCCAAGGTGTCCGTCTGCTACATGGGCGTCAACGGACGCGACGGGTCGGTGTTCGACAGCAGCTACAAGCGCGGCGCTCCGGTGGACTTCCCGCTCGACGGCGTCATCCCCGGATTCCAGAAGGCGATCGCCGGCCAAACGGTCGGATCCACCGTCGCGGTGGCCATGACCTCTGCCGACGGCTACCCCGACGGCCAGCCCAGCGCCGGGATCCGGCAGGGCGACACCCTCGTGTTCGCGATCAAGATCCTGGGCGCCTCAGGCTGATCGGCGGTGGCGCTCGCCGAGGACATCGAGGCGGAACGGGCGGCACTCACGAACTCGTTGAGTGCAGCCGGGGCCTCGGCGCACTCCGGGTGCGGGTCGTGGACCGCGCGAGACCTTGCGGCTCACCTGGCCGCCGAGGAACGCCTGGGGGGCTTCTCGACGTTCATCGCGCGGTCGCTGGTAGCGCGCGGAATCGCGGTTCCGGCGCCACCGCGGTTGGTGGAGTTCGCAATTCGCCGTGAGCACCGCTACGGCTTCACCGAGCTGATCGACCGGCTGCGACAGCCACTGCCGCGACTGCTGCTGCGATCACGGGTGGCGCCGCTCACGCTGTTCGAGTACTGGACCCATCACGATGACCTGGCCGCCGCCAACGGCGCCGACCATCCGGCGCCGGAATCACTACGACAGGCCATTGCCCCACTGCTGCGCTATCAGCACGCAAAACTGCCCGCGGGCACGACGATCAGAGCCAGCACCGACGCTGGCGACGTCCTGGCATACGTGGGCCCCCGGACGCACCAGGCGGTGCTGGTGCACGGTACGCCGGCCAACCTGGTTCGCTGGCTGGCGGGACGCCAGGCCCGAGCCGACGTCGAGCTGACCGGTCCCGCCGCCCAGGTGCAGGGACTGCGAACGTTCGCAGGCAACATATGAAGTTGTCTTGCGTTGTCCCCCAACTGATTTAGCAATTATTGCCAGGGGTCGTCCGCATCCGGTAGCGTGCGCTCATGACCGATCGCAATCGCCGCTTCCTTCTCCGCGAACGCCCAACCGGCCGCATCGGCCCGGACACCTTCGAACTCAGCCAGCAGGCGGTGCCGGAGATCGGCGACGGCGAGGCGCTGGTGCGGGTCAACTGGATCTCACTGGACCCGACCAACCGGATGTGGATCAACGACACTCCGTCGTACCTGCCGCCGGTCGGCATCGGCGAGGTGATGCGCGCGGCCGGCCTCGGCGTCGTCATCGCGTCGAACAACCCGAATTATCCGGTCGGCCAGACCGTTCAGGGCCTGACCGGCTGGCAGGAGTACGTGGTCGTCTCCGACACCATGCCGTTGTTCCCGGTCGAGGTTGCCGACGGCGTCTCCCCCAGCGCCTACCTGGGCGCCCTGGGCATGACCGGGCTCACCGCGTGGGTCGGGATCCGCGACATCGGCAAGCCGAAGCCCGGTGAGACCGTCGTCGTCTCAGCGGCGGCCGGCGCGGTCGGTTCGGTCGCCGGACAGCTCGCCAAGGCCGGCGGCGCCCGGGTCGTCGGGATCGCCGGCGGACCGGAGAAATGCGCGCTGCTCACCGATCAACTCGGTTTTGACGCGGCGGTGGACTACCGCGCCGACGACTGGGCCCGCCAGCTTGCCGCCGCGACGCCCGACGGCATCGACGTCGACTTTGAGAACGTCGGCGGCGAGATCATGGATGCGATCTTCGCCCGGGTGAACGTCGGCGCGCGGATCGCGCTCTGCGGGCTGATCTCGGGTTACAACGAGACCGATCCTCCGCCCGGACCGCGCGCGTTCGGCAACCTGCTGATCCAGCGCGCCACCCTCAAGGGCTTCATCGTCCTCGATCACTTCCTTCAGGCACCGGAGGCCAACGCCGAGATCTCCGAGCTGATCGCCGCCGGCAAGCTCACCCCGCTGGAGACCGTCGTCGAGGGCTTCGAGCAGCTGCCGACCGCGATCAACATGCTGTTCGACGGCAAGAACGTCGGCAAGCTCGTGGTGAAGATCGCCGGATAACGCCGCCGGGCCCACGCCACCAGGCCGGGCTGTAGCGTGGCCAAGGTGAATTCGCGTATGCCTCGATTCGTCGTACTCGCCGCCGGTATCGCCTCGGTGGCGGCGGCGCTCGCCGGTTGCGGCGGCTCGGACAGCACCTCGTCGTCGAAGACGTCGTCGGTCACCGACCTGTTCCTGCCCCCGAACGGCGAAACCGTCACCGCCTGCCCCTCCACGCCACCGGCTGAAGACGTGGCCGCGGACTGGACGTTGAAAGGTGTCACCGGCAGCGTCGCGGTGACCGGCTCCACGAACTCGGCCGCGCCGAGCGTCGTCGTGAAGGGGCCGTTCAAGGTGGCCCAGACCGAGGTGCACACGCTGCACGCTGGCGACGGTCGCGTCGTCGGTGACCACGCGACGGTCTCGGTCTGCTACATGGGCGTCAACGGACGTGACGGGTCGGTGTTCGACAGCAGCTACGAACGAGGCAAACCGGTCGACTTCGGATTGGACCGCGTGGTCCCGGGATTCCAGAAGGCCATTGCGGGCCAGAAGATCGGCTCGACCGTGGCGGTCGCGATGGTGCCCGCCGACGGCTACCCCGAGGGCCAGCCTGCCGCCGGCATCCTTCCCGGCGACACGCTCGTCTTCGCGATCAAGATCCTCAACGCCTCACGCTGAGCCCGGGACGCCATGGAATCGAGCCGGGTGGACCGGTGGCTGTGGGCGGTGCGGATCACCAAGACCCGGCCGGACGCCGCGGCGGCATGCCGCGGCGGACATGTGCGGGTGAACAACCGCCCGGCCAAGCCGGCGACCGCGGTCTCACCCGGCGACGTGGTTAGCGCTGTGGTGGGCGATCGCACCCGAATTGTCGAGGTGCTGCGGGTGATTCAGAAGCGGGTCGGTGCGGCCGACGCGGTGACCTGCTACCAGGATCGGACTCCGCCGCCCCCACCGGAATCCGCCACCGCGATGGCCACCCGGGACCGCGGCGCCGGACGGCCGACCAAACGGGATCGCCGGGAGCTGGACAAGTGGCGGGCCCAACAGCGCTGAGCGATCACTGCGGGTGCGCAGCCAGATACTCCGCCACCGGAATCCGCGACGTCGAGACATAGCCGATCGGCAGCAGCAGATCGCCGGCGGTGGTCCGGTAGTAGGTATCCCAGCGGTAGTAGCTGGCGAACCCGGCCGGATCACCGCCGATGACCGCGGCGTAGTCGTTGACCGCCCGCACGTAGTGGTCGGAATGGTTGTAATTCCAGATCGCCTTGTCCCGATTGGTGGCAAAACCGTTGGCGGCCAACAGACGACCGGCCGCCATGATGGCATCGCGCGGAGAGTGGATGTCTCCCCCGTTGCCGTAGGCCGCGAACGTCGACGGCAGGAACTGCATCGGTCCCTGGGCGGCGTCATCGCTGACCCCGTTGATGCGGCCGAAGCCGGTCTCGACGAAGTTGATCGCCGCCAGGTAGTTCCACGGCACCCCGGATGCGGCCTCGGCCGCCCGGTAGCTGGCCAGCAATTCGTTCGCCGGGACCGGCGGGACCACCCGCCAGGGCGGCATGGTGGGCTTCGGGTCGGTGAGCGCCATGAGTTGCCGGCGGGCATCGATGTTGCGGTCGTAGACGTCGAGCAGCGCCGCCGGGATCTGCGGCCGGGCGATCGCATCCCACTCCGGGTGCGCGCCGAGGGTGCGGTAGGCGACCTGTTGGCGGCGGGCCGCGGCCGCCAGCACCTGCTCGGGCGACGACGTATTCCGCAACGCCTGATCGGCCGCGACCAGGTCGGCGGCCAACGCCGCCGGATCGGCCCCCGGTGCCGCGCCGGCAGGTAGCGCCGCCGTCATCGCACAGCCGAACGTGACAACCAGCGAGGCGGCCAGGCGCCGCAACCGAACAGCCATGCCGTTCATCTTCTCCCGTGAGCCGCCGCGAACCGCGCAGGGCGGCCGATCGGAGCGTCCCAGGTCACCTAGAACACGTTTCGCTTTGGCACGTGGGCCGACCGATCACTGCTGGTCACCTGAGTAAGCGGCGGACTAGCGACTGTTAGATTGAGGACCGTTCAGCTCACGTCATCAAGGGAGAGCGCATGACCAGCACCAGCGTGACGACCGACGTCGTCATCGTCGGGTACGGCGCGGCCGGTACCTCGGCCGCGATCACTGCCCGCGAACTGGGCGCCGAAGTCATCGCCGTCGACCGTGCCAACGGCGGCGGTGCCACCGCGATCTCCGGCGGGATCATCTACGCCGGCGGCGGCACGTCGGTCCAGAAGGACGCCGGGGTGCACGACACCGCCGAACAGATGCTGGACTATCTGCGTCTGGAGGTCGGCGACGCGGTCCGTCCGGAGACGCTGAAGCGCTTCGTCGACGGCAGCCCGGAGATGATCGACTGGCTGCAAGCTCGCGGGGTGCCGTTCAACTCCGGGCTGTGCCCCTACAAGACGTCCTTTCCGAACAACCGCTACTACCTGTACCACTCGGGCAGTGAGAACGCCGGGGCCTTCCGCGCCCACACCCCGCCGGTGCAGCGCGGTCACCGCGCCTACGGAAAAGGCACGTCCGGCAAGAAGATCTATGCGCCACTGGCCGAGGCGGCCCGCAAGCTCGGTGTGGACTTCCGCCCGCACACAGAAGTCACCGAACTGCTGCAAGATCCGTCCGGCCGGGTGACCGGCGTGCGAGCCACCACCATGGGTCAGGCGCCCCGCCGGATCCAGCGCCGCTACGCCCGCCTGGCGGCGCTCTCGTCGAAACCGGGTGTCTACTACCCGCCGCTGCGCGCGGCGATGGACCGGCGACTGGCCAAGCTGCAACAGCGCTACGGCCAGACCGTCGAGATCATCGCGCGCCGCGGGGTGATCCTCTGCGCCGGCGGTTTCATCGCGAACACCGAGTGGCGCAAACGCTACGCGCCGGAGTTCGACGGCGGCCTGCCCCTGGGCACCAGCGGCGATGACGGCAGCGGTATCGCGCTGGCCCAGAGCGTCGGCGCGGTGACCGACCGGATGGACAACGTCTCGGTGTGGAAATTCATCACACCCCCGAGCGCCTTCATCTCCGCGATCATCGTCGACGCCGACGGCCGGCGGGTGATCGACGAGTCCCGCTACGGCGCCGCGGTCGGACAGGCGATGGTGAAGAACCACGGCGGTCAGGGCTGGATCCTGGCCGACGCCCGCCTGATGTCGGAGGCCCGCCGCCAACTGTTGACCCAGACGCTGTGGTTCCAGCGGGCGCAGGGCGCCGCGCTGATCTTCGGTGCGGCGGTGCGGGGCGCCACGCTGGCCGAGGTGGCTCGCGCCGCCGGCATCGACGCCGAGGGCCTGCAGGCCACCGTCACGGCGCACAACGAGGCGATCGACTCCGGCTCCGAAGACCCGGCCGGCAAACCCGCCGATTTTTGCCGGCGCATCGATCAGGGGCCGTTCACTCTGATGGATATCTCGGTGCGGACCAACGTCTTACGCCCCACCCCGATGCTCACCCTCGGTGGCGTCCGGGTCTCAGAGGACACCGGCGAGGTGGTCGATGCCGTGGGCAATCCGATCCCGGGGCTCTACAGCGCCGGCCGCACCGCGATCGGCATTGCCTCGCAGTCCTACGTCAGCGGGTTGTCCATCGCGGACTGTGTGTTCGCCGGACGCCGCGCGGGGGCCAGCGCGGCCGGCTAGCGCTGCGCTTCCACGAAGTAGCCGCGCGGCGCGTCCGGCCCAGCCCCTGCGGTGACCGACGGAAACCAGCGGTTCCACATATTGCCGGGCTCGGCCACATCGGTCACCACCGCCGACCAACCGTGTCGTTCGGCGAGCTCTCCGGGAGCGTCGGTGCCGAACAGCCACGGTGAGCCCTGCTGCGCCATGGACTGCAGCAACGGCGCCATCGACGGCGCTTCCTGCAGCGACTTGCCGACCACGTCGTACAACAGCACCGAGCCGGGTGCCAGCTTGTCCGCAAACGGATCGGCGAACAGCGCGTCATCGCGCGCGGATTCTTTGGCCCGGATCGCGGCGACCAGGATTCCGGTGCTGGCCACGGCTTCTCCGGTGCGGTGCATCACCGCTCCTCGATGAGCCTGCGGAAACGTGCCGCCGGGAAGGTGGCCGCGCCCGCCGAAGTGACTCGCTCCACCAGGGCGAGATCGGAGGTCGCCACGGTGATGTCCTGCGTTCGGTCGTCGGCCCGGACCAGCCGCACGATCTCATCGTCGGCGGAGTTGACCCCGGGTCGCGGCGCCGCTGCGATCGTGATGACGTCCGATTCGATGGGCGGCGACGGCGGCTTTTCGAAGACCACCGTGACCTGCCCGTCTTGCGCCGGCGCCCAAGATTCCAGCTGTCGGGTCAGACGGGCCATGGCGGCGTGGCGGTCTTTCCACCAGCCGTCCGGACGCGCACCGATCACGTTCATCGCGTCGACAATCCATCGCACCCCTCCGACGGTACGGTGCAGAAATGCGCGCCACGCCCCTGGTCACCTATGAGTGCCACGATCACATCGCGACCATCACCCTGAACCGGCCCGAGGCCCGCAATGCCATCAATGGGGCGATGCGCACCGATCTCAACGCCGCCTGGGACCGGTTTCGCGCCGACGAGGACGCCTGGGTCGGGATTCTCACCGCCGAAGGCGACGTGTTCTGCGCCGGCGCCGATCTCAAGGACTCGGCGGGCGCGGTCGGCACCTTTCCCGGCACGTTCTGGGAGAAGCCCACGATCAACTCGTTCGAATCCGGTATGGAACTCTTCAAGCCGACCATCGCCGCCGTGCACGGCCCGTGCGTGGGATACGGCCTCACCGGACTGTTGTTCTGCGACTTCATCATCGCCGGCACCGATGCGGTCTTCCGGTTCCCGGAGGTGACCCTCGGCGTGCCGACCATCGTCGGGGCGATCCGGCTGCCGCAGCGGGTGGGCTGGGCCAACGCGATGGAGCTGCTGTTGACCGGGGAGCCGATGAGCGCGCAACACGCCAAGGACATCGGCCTGGTGTGGAAACTCGTCGAGCCCGGCGCTGTGCAGGGGACGGCCCGAGCTTGGGCACGCACCCTCACCAAGGCCGCTCCCCTGGCCCAGCGAGCCACCAAGGAAGTGGCGTGGCGCAGCACCGACATGAGCTGGATCGACGCCGTGCGGTTCGGCGAAACGATGCGCAAGGTCGCCGCAGCGACCGACGACGTGGCCGAGGGACTACAGGCCTGGCGGGAGCAGCGGCCGCCGCAGTGGCGGGGCCGCTGACCTCCCGAGCGGCTGGGTCCATGCGGCGGTCCCAGCTTCGCCTCTTCTCCGTCGAGGCTCGCTGAACCGCCGGGCGGGGCTCAGGCCCCGGTCAGCGCGGCCAGCGCCGCGTCGTAGTTCGGCTCCTGGCCGATCTCCGGCACCAGTTCGGTGTAGGCGACGTTGCCGTCTGCGCCGATCACCACGATCGCCCGGCCCAGCAGGCCGGCCAGTGGGCCATCGGCGATGGTGATCCCGTAGTCGGCACCGAAGCTATCCCGGAAGCCCGAGGCACTGGTGACGTTCTCGATGCCCTCGGCACCGCAGAACCGCTTCAGGGCGAACGGCAGGTCGTTGGAGACGCACAGTACGGCCCCACCGGCGGCCGCCCGCTCGTTGAAGGTCCGCACGCTGGTCGCACAGACCGGGGTGTCGACCGACGGGAAGATGTTCAGCAGGACCGGCTTGCCGGCGAACTGCCCGCTGTCCACCACGCTAAGGTCGGTTCCGGTCAAGCTGAACGCCGGTGCTGCCGAACCGACGGCCGGCAACTCGCCTACGGTGTTGATCTGGTTTCCCTTTAACGTGATCTGCGCCATGGCAACAGTCTGCCAAGCGCGTCAATCAGCGTCCACGGCGGGCCGCAGTCGCCGAGCTCAGCGCCCGGCGACCACCGGCTCGGGCTCCTGGTGCGGCTCCAGGACCGGCGGGACGGTCGCTGCGGCCACCACGCTCAAGGAGGCCACCACGAAACACAGCACCACGTACCACAGGCATCCCACCGGGTCGCCGTTAGCGGTCACCCCGCCCGAGGCATCCAGGTAGGCCGGCAGGGCCGTCAACCACAGCACCGTCATGACGGACAGATACGCCGCGGCGTAGCGGACCATCAGCGGGTTGTCGTAGCGGCCGGCGGCAGAAGAATTCAGCCGCAAGCGCCGCCACTGAATGATCAACACCGGAATGGCCACCGCGGCGATGACGAGAAGCTCTACGGCGTAAGCGATCCCGATCAGCCTGCCGCCGGTAGCGGCACCAAGCAGGGTCGCCGGCAGCGGCAGGATGCCGGTACCGAGCGAGGCCAGGACGCCGATGACGATCGTTCGCCACAACACCTGCAGGCAGGCGAATCTCCGGCCGTGATCGACCTGGCGACCGACCAGCAGTTGGACACAGAAGGCCAGCGAGGCCGGCCAGAGCGCCGCGAACACCACGACGCTGCCCATCGGCACCGAGGTGAACATGGGTTGGTTCAGCGGGTTGTCCACCGACCATTCCCACCAGCGCAGCTGCGGGCCGAGGTGGTCGAAGATCTCGTAGAACGCGTGGTGGACGAAGCCCACGCAGATGGCCCCGACGATCGTTCCGTAGCGGCGGAACACGCCCAGGATCCGGACGATCTCGAAAGAGATGGTGGCCATCATCGGATAGATCGCGACGATGTACAGCGGGAGCCGGCCCCACATGAACTCGACGGTGAACAGGTTGTGCGCGAACATCGTGTCGACATGATCGGCGATGCCGAACGCGCCCGGGAAATACAGCGGCGGTTCGATGATCAGCAGGTAGGCGATCGCCCCGAACCACAGCGCCAAGTTGGTGGCATCGCCGCGGCGGTACCGGATGATTGCGTAGATCAGCGCCAGCACGGCCCCGGTGATCACGGTGATCTCCAGAACCGGCAGCGTCCAATTCTCCAGCTGCAAGGGGTTGCGGAATTCCAGCAATCCGCCGGCCTCACCGCAGGAGAAGCCCAGCGACTCGGCGAGGCGCTCGAATGTCGGGGTACACAAGTCGGGCATCAGGCGCTCTTCTCCTCAGCGGTGTACCACTTGGTCACGTCGTAGCCGTCGTCATAACGGGCGAACCACTCGTTGGCCAGGACCGGGATCTTTTCGTGAGCCGGTTTGTGATTGGGCAGCTGGCTGCGGATGATACCGGTTACGGCGGTGACCATTTCGCGCTTCGGCAGATGTTTGAAGGCATCGGCGACCGGGCCCTCCTTCGCGGGCCAGCCGAACGGAACCCGCCGCCGCCAGGCCTGCTTGGCGCGGTAGGTGCTGAACAGTGACAGCGCGTCAACCTTGCGGTCTTCCAAGGGAACGTGGCGATTGAAGCCCTCGCACGCCACCTTGATCACACTCATCACGTGTTTGAAGATCGACGGCGCCATCCGCATCCGGTACCAGGGGTCGTTGATGACGTGGTCGTAGATGATCAGCGCGGAGCTGCGGTGCTCGACCTCCTCCACGAAGTGCCACAAGAACAGTGACGCCACCCGGTCGTCGCCCGGAGCGAAGAGGGTGTTGTCGTGGTCGAGCATCAGCTTGAAGACCGGCGTGAAGGTGGCCTCGAGGTCGGCGGTGTAGGCCAGCCGGTAGTCCAGTGATTTCTCGGCGGCCATCTTGTCGAACATGGCGTTGCATTCGTCGACGGTTTCCTTGAGTCCCGGGTAGGCCCTGACCAGCGCCTTGGCATGGCCGCGGTGGGCCATCGAGTGCTGACCCTCCTGGCGCACGAACGCGTCGGCCTCTTCGGCGACAACGGGGTCGGTGATCAGTGGCATCGCCTCGGCGATCATGCCGCCGATCATCTTCTCGAAGCCGATCGCCAGCAGCGAGACAGCGTTGGCCATCGACGAGAACGCCGGGTTCGCTTCGTTCCACAAGAACGGGACGGGGTACTCGGCGAACGCGAACCGCAGTTTGCGCACGATCAGGTCGGTCATCGCCACCTCAACTCAAAACATACAACTGGACGTCTTCGCGTATGATTGTTCGATGCTCCAAGCTTGTCAAGCAGGTCACTGATGGCACGCCGCCGCGGCTGGGGCGGCAACCCGCCGCACACCGACGAGGAAGCCGGACGACGGATCATCGCCGCGGCCGTTGAGCTGGTCGCCAAGACCGGTTCGGCGGTGTCGCTGGCCGACGTCGCCGCCTCACTCGGGGTGATCCGCCAGACGGTGTATCGCTACTTCCCCACCGCCGATGCACTGATGCGCGCGGTGGCCATCGCCTCCGTCGATGACTTCCTCGACCGGCTCACCGACCACGTGCACGGCATCGGCGACCCCGCCGACGCGCTGACCGAAGGCGCCGTCTACACCCTGGATGCGGTGGCCCGCTCCCCGCACCTGGGCGCCATGTTGTCGTCGTCTTCGGCACACAACCGGGAGATGGCCTCCGAGGAGGCCCGCGTCTTCGGGATGCGAATGATCGAGCGGTTCGACGTCGACTGGAAGCAGTACGGCTACGACCAAGCCGCGCTGCGCGAACTCGTGGAGTTCACCCTGCGGATCATGCTCTCGTTCGTCGTGGCGCCCAACGACCCAGATCGATCCCCCGACGAGCTGCGCCGTTTCCTGCGTCGGTGGCTCGGCGAAGCCGTCGCCGCGCAGGCGCGGCACGCCGTGAACTGACCACCTTCCCCATACCCCCTCGGGTACTTCAGGAATATTCATATACCCTACGGGGTATAGTATTCACGAAGAGTTGCCAGTGCAGGGAATCGAGAGGTGATGGGCATGCGCGCGTTTGTCAGCCGAGCCTGGGTGCCGGCCGTGGTCGCGTCGGCGGCGATCGTCGGAGCGCTTGCGGTCGTGAACCTGCGCAGCGTCTTCGGCGCCGACGAGATCTTCCGCTGGGACGGCAGCGGCTCGCAGGTGATCAACTCGATCAACGAAAAGCAAGTCCGTTATGAGGTTTTCGGCGCCGGCACCGTCGCGGGTTCGGTGAGTTACCTGGACCGGGAAGTCCAGCCCGCGCAGGCGACGTTCAGCGGCCTGCCCTGGAGCCACACCATCACCACCACGAGTCCGTCGGTCATCGGCAACCTGGTCGCTCAAGGCGACGGCGAGGCGATCGGCTGCCGGATCACGGTCAACGGCGCCGTCAAAGACGAGCAGGTGGCCACCGGGCATCACGCCCAGGTGTTCTGTCTGGTCAAAGGCGCATGAGCGGCCACGGCACCCTTCGCCCGGGGTATATGCGGGCGGTTCGCCGGCTGGCCTGGCCGTTGGTGATCTTCTGGCTGCTGTTGACCGTGGGGCTCAACGTGCTGGTTCCGCCGATCGAGTCGGTGGCCCGCGAGAACGCGGTGACCATGTCGCCGCAGGACGCGCCGTCGATGATCGCCGCCAAGCACATCGGCGCCACGTTCGACGAATTCGACGCCGACGCCATGGTCATGCTGGTGCTCGAGGGCGAGACCGAGCTGGGCCCCGAGGCGCACCACTACTACGACACCGTGATCGCCAAACTGGCCGCCGATCACGAGCATGTCCAGCACATCGCGGACCTGTGGGGCGACCCGATCACCGCCGCGGGCGTGCAAAGCACCGACGGCAAAGCCGCCTACGCGCAGATCAACACCGCGGGCGATCAGGGCAGCACGTTGGGCAACCAATCGGTGGCCGCGGTCCGCGCGATCGTCGCCTCGGTGCCCGCACCGGCCGGGGTCAAGGCCTACGTCACGGGACAAGCGGCACTGACCACTGATATGACCGAAGCAGCCGACAAGAGCATGCTCAAGATGATGGCCGTGACCGGTGTGGTCATCATCGTCATGCTGGCCATCGTCTACCGTTCCGCCGCCACCGTGGCACTCGCACTGGTGATGGTGGGCTTCGAAATGGGCAGCGCACGCGGCCTGGTCGCGTTGCTCGGACACCATGGCCTACTAGGCTTTTCGACGTTCGTGGTTGCGATGCTGTCGTCGCTGGCGATCGCGGCCGGCACCGATTATGCGATCTTCCTGATCGGGCGCTACCACGAAGCCCGCAATGCCGGCGAAGACCCCGAGACCGCCTGGTACACGATGTTTCGCGGTACCTGGCATGTCATCTTGGGCTCGGGACTGACGATCGCCGGCGCGTCACTGTGTCTGCATTTCGCCCGGCTGTCCTACTTCAAAGCCCTGGGCGTCCCCTCGGCGCTGGGCCTGCTGGTGGTCATCGCCGGTGCGCTCACCGTGGCCCCGGCCATCGTCGCGATCGCCACCCGACATGGCCTGCTCGAGCCCAGGCGGGCCGAGGGCCGCGGCTGGCGACGGATCGGAACCGCCAATGTTCGTTGGCCCGGTGCGGTTTTCGTGGCGGCGCTGTTGGTCACCCTGGCCGGCATGCTGGCGGTCCCCGGCATGAAGATCAGCTTCAACGACCGCTACTACATCCCCGCGAGCCTGCCCGCGAATGTCGGCTACGACGCCGCCGAACGGCACTTCAGCGCCGCCCGGATGAACCCCGATGTCCTGATGGTCGAAAGCGACCACGACCTGCGCAATCCTGCTGACATGATCATCTTGGACCGGATCGCCAAGAACATCTTTGCGACCCGCGGAGTGGAACGCGTGCAAAGCATCACGCGGCCACTTGGCAGCCCGATCGACCACACCTCGATACCGTTCCAGATCAGCATGCAGGCCGTCCCGATCCAGGAGAACCTGCAGTTCATGAACGACCGGCTGTCCGACATGCTCAGGATGAGCGACGACCTGGGCGCCACCGTCGACTCCATGGTGCGGCTGCGCGACCTGGTCAACCAGATGAGCAGCGCCACCGACAAGATGAGCGTCGACATGGCGACGGTGACCGCGACGGTCGACGAGATCCGGGACCACATCGCAGATTTCGACGATGTCGTGCGTCCGATCCGCAACTACTTCTATTGGGAGCAGCACTGCCTGAACATTCCCGCGTGCGACGCGATCCGCTCGGTCTTCGACGCCTACGACGGCATGGACAAGTTCAGCGAGGACATGCGGCCGCTGCTGGCCGACATGGCCGAGGTGAACACGGTGATGCCGCAGATGGTCGGGCAGTTCGAGCCGATGATCGCGGTGGCGAAATCCATGCAGGGCAGCCTGCTCACCATGCATTCGAGCTTCGCCGGCCTGGTGAACCAGATGTCGCGGATGACCGACACGGCCACCGAGATGGGCCGGGCCTTCGACGCCTCCAAGTCCGACGACTACTTCTATCTGCCGCCGGAGGCCTTCGACAATGCCGATTTCCAGAAGGGCCTCAAGCTGTTCCTGTCCCCCGACGGTAAGGCGGCGCGGTTCATCGTCACCTACGACGCCGACCCGGCCACGCCGAAGGGCATCGCCTTCGTCGAACCGATGCTGGCCGCCGCGCACGACGCGGTGAAGGGCACGCCGCTGACCGGCGCCAAGTTCTACCTCACCGGAACCGCGGCGGTGTACAAGGACATCCAGGTCGGCTCGACCTACGACATCCTGATCGTCGGCGCGGCGGCGGTGACGCTGATCTTCATCGTGATGCTGCTGATCACCCGGGCACTGGTGGCCTCCGCGGTGATCGTCGGGACGGTGCTGCTGTCGCTGAGCGCGGCATTCGGCCTGACCGTGGTGGTCTGGCAGCACATCCTGGGACTCCCGTTGAACTGGATCGCCCCGGTGTTCGGGGTGATCATCCTGCTGGCGGTCGGCTCGGACTACAACTTGTTGCTGGTCTCCCGGTTCCAGGAGGAGATCGGCGCGGGGATCAAGACCGGGATCATTCGCTCGATCGGCGGCACCGGCTCGGTGGTCACCGCCGCGGGCCTGGTGTTCGCCTTCACGATGATGTCGATGGCGGCCAGCGACCTGTACTCGATCGGTCAGGCCGGCAGTACGATCGGGCTCGGCCTGCTGTTCGACACCCTGATCGTGCGCTCGTTCTTGACGCCCTCGATCGCGGCGCTGCTGGGCCCATGGTTCTGGTGGCCGCAAAACATCCGGCGGGCGCGGTCGGCGCCGACCCGGCCCGCGCCCGTCGAAACCGATTCGGCTACTAACCCGCTGCCGGTGACCGTGGGATCACCGTAGGCCGAAAGTCGTACTGGGTGGCCGAGCCGCCGGCACCCAACCAAGACGCCGGTCCCCACACTGCGGTTTCAGTGCACACCGAGCGTGCCCGCCACATACTGTTCGCGGCACGCGGTGCGGCCAAGCTTGCCGCTGGTGGTGCGTGGGATGGCCCCGGCAGGGACGAAACGAACATCGGCGGCGCTCACCCCATGCACGCGCTGCACCTCCGCGCGGATGGCCGCGATCGCCGGCGCGGGATCCTTGCGGCCGGTGCCGGTCGCGCGCTCGGCGACGATCACCAACTGGTCGGCGGTCTCGGCCGGCACCGCGAACGCGACCGCATAACCGTCACGAACCATCGGGGAGGCCGCCGCCACCGTGGCCTCGATGTCCTGCGGATAGTGACCGCGACCTGCAAAAGTCATCAGATCCACCGTGCGGCCGGTCACGTAGAGCTCACCGTCGAAATAGAAGCCCAGGTCACCGGTGCGCAGCCACCTGCCGTCGGCCGGGGTCGCCCCGGCGTGGCTGCCGCGGTCCAGCCGAGACCGCAGGCGGGCGCCGAATGTGTGCCGGGTCTCCTCGGGCCGGCCCCAGTAGCCGGCGGTCACGTTGTCGCCATGCAGCCAGATCTCGCCGATCTGGGCGTCCGGCAATTCGGCACCGGCCTCGGCGTCGACGATCACCGCCGACAGACTGCGGGCCACCTGCCCGCACGACACCTGGGCCACCGCGCCCGGGGCATCGGCGGCCACCGGCACCGCGCGGCCGGCACCGAGGTGATCGCGGTCCAGGTACAGCACGCTCGGCTCCGCATCGGGAGCGATGGTGGCCACGAACAGGGTGGCCTCGGCGATCCCGTAGGACGGCTTGATGGCCGTGGCCGGCAACCCGTAGGGCGCGAACGCCTCGTTGAACGTGGTGATCGCCGCCATGTTCACCGGTTCGGATCCGATGATCATCACGACGTTCGACAGGTCGATGTCGGCGCCCGGCGCCGGCAGGCCCCGCGCCGCGGTCAGCTCATAGGCGAAGTTCGGTGCAGCGGTGACCACCCGGCCGCGCCGCGAAGCGTCCGACAGCGCCTGGATCCAGCGCTGCGGCCGGCGGATGAATGCCGTCGGCGAGATCAGCGTGGAGTGTCCCCCGTAGACCGCCGGAAATCCGATCATCGACAGCCCCATGTCGTGATAGAGCGGTAACCAGCTGAGGCCGTGCGTGTTTCGGTCCAGCATGTCGATCGACAAGATCATCTGCAGCAGGTTGGTGCCCACCGAGCGGTGCGTTACCTGCACACCGATCGGTGGCCGCGTGGTGCCCGAGGTGTACTGCAGGTGTGACACCCCGTCGACGTCGATGGCGACGTCTAGGAAAGCCTCCCCGGCCGAGTTGGGGATCTCGTCGATCACCACGACGCCGGGCCGCAACGACCGTGGCAACCGGCCCAGGAACTCCTCGACCACCGCGCGCACCGCGGTCGTGGTCAGCACCACCGTCGGAGCGGAGTCGCGCAAGGCGGTGTCGAGCCGCTCGGCGTGCCCGGGAAGTTCGGGAGCGAACAGCGGCACCGCGACGGTTCCGCATTTGACGGCCGCATAGAACCCGGTGATGTAATCGAGTCCCTGCGGCGCCAGGATCGCCACCCGGTCGCCGGGAACCGTGCGATCTTGCAGGCGGGCACCGATGGCGCGCAGTCGCTCGCCGAGTTGCGTCCAGGTCAGCTCCAGCTCCTGGCCCTCCACCGGACCGGCGTAGTCGAGGTAGCGGAACGCCACCGCGTCGCCCACGTTGGCGATATTGCGGTCGATCAGCGAGATCAAAGTGTCGCCCGGAGGGAGCACGATGCCGCCATCGGAGTCCAGGCACTCCTCGATCTGAACCAGTCCCTTAGGGGCCGTCGAGCGCTGCGACCGCGTCATGCCCGCAGTCTAAGTCTCCGAGTCGTTCGGCGAAGCGCTTGGACGTCAAAGGAACTCCACCACAATGGAGTTGGTGCGGTGATGGGTCACATAGCGGGTTCGCGCAGCGCCAGGCTGATGAACAGGTAGCCCATGCAGATCAGCAGATTCAGTGAAGCGATCATCAGGCCGGCCACGATGAGCGCGTTCATCAGGCGTCGCCGGTTGCGCCGCGCCCGGGCCAGTCGCAGCTCGTGCTTGATCTCGGTGGCAGCGAGCGCGAACGCGTAGTCGACCGATTCCGCGGACGCCAGCGGCGCGCCGACCGCCATCTGACGAAGCCGAGCGGGCGGAATGCGGACGCCCACCCCGGCGAAGCGCCGGCTCATCCGACGGGCCGCCCAGCGGCCGACCACCGCGGTCCGCGGCGCCTGCTCACAGTGTTCTGCCCACCGGTCCGACCGGTACGTCATGAACCCTGAGTTTAGCCACTTCGGCCGTCTGATCCGCTGCCTTCGGGCGAGTTCAGCGGCATCAGCGGCGCAGTGCTGAAGATGTAGACAAAACCGAACTATCGCTCAGCGTGCGGCGGCACAATACGAGGAGGAAGCACGCGCATCAACCGGTGGTTCAGCAAGCCTCAACGAAGGAAAGGCGAAGCTGGGACCGCCGCGTCCAATCGGGTGAAAGGGAGCGAATTTCCATGACGACGATCGAAACGAACCCGACGGCGAGCACACCGGTCGAACGCGATGTCGACGCCGACGTCGCAGCGGTGCAGAAATACTTCGACAGCCCCCGATTCGAAGGCATCACCCGTCTCTACAGCGCCCGACAAGTCGTCGAACAACGCGGCACCATCCCCTCCGACTACATAGTGGCGCGCGAAGCAGCGACCGCGTTCTACGCGCGGTTACGTGAGCTGTTCGCCGCGAAGAAGAGCATCACCACCTTCGGCCCCTACTCGCCCGGCCAGGCCGTGGTGATGAAGCGAGTCGGCATCGAGGGCATCTACCTCGGCGGCTGGGCCACCTCGGCGAAGGGCTCCATCACCGAAGACCCGGGTCCAGACCTGGCCAGCTACCCCCTCAGTCAGGTTCCCGACGAGGCGGCCGGACTGGTACGTGCCCTGCTCACCGCCGACCGCAACCAGCAGTACCTGCGCCTGAAAATGACCGACGAGCAGCGCGCCGCCACTCCGGCCGTGGACTACCGGCCGTTCATCATTGCCGACGCCGACACCGGGCACGGCGGTGATCCGCACGTGCGCAACCTGATCCGGCGCTTCGTCGAGGCCGGTGTCCCGGGTTACCACATCGAGGATCAGCGTCCCGGCACCAAGAAGTGCGGCCACCAGGGCGGCAAAGTGCTGGTGCCGTCTGACGAGCAGATCAAGCGGCTGAACACCGCCCGATTCCAGTTGGACCTGATGGGCGTGCCCGGCATCATCGTCGCGCGCACCGACGCGGAGGCGGCGAACCTGGTCGAGAGCCGGGGCGACGAACGTGATCAGCCGTTCATCCTGGGCACCACGAACCTGACGATCCCGTCCTACAAGTCCTGTTTCCTGGCGATGACGCGGCAGTTCTACAACTCCGGCATCACCGAGATCAACGGTCACCTGCTCTACGCCCTGCCCGAGGGCGAGTACGCCGCCGCGGACGCCTGGCTGGAACGTAACGGCATCACGGCGTTGATCACCACGGCCGCCGAAGGGTGGCGCGGTGATGGGCGCACCTCGGTGGACGGCCTCTTCGACGACATCGAATCGAAGTTCGTCGAAGCGTGGCAGAACGACGCCGGGTTGATGACGTTCGGCGACGCCGTCGCCGAGATGCTCGAGTTCGCTGAGCGTGAAGGCGAGCCCAAAGAGATGAGCGCGGCGCAGTGGCGGGAATTCGCCGCCCGGGCACCGCTTTACACCGCCCGGCAGCGGGCCGCGGAGCTCAACGCCGACCCCGGCTGGGACTGCGAACGGGCCAAGACTCCCGAAGGTTACTTCCAGGTGCGCGGCGGCATTCCCTACGCGATCGCCAAGTCGCTGGCCGCCGCCCCCTTCGCCGACCTGTTGTGGATGGAGACCAAGACCGCCGACCTCGCCGACGCCCGCGAATTCGCCGAGGCGATCCACGCCCAATACCCCGACCAGATGCTGGCCTACAACCTGTCCCCCTCGTTCAACTGGGACACCACCGGCATGACGGACGAGCAGATGCGGGCCTTCCCCGCCGAGCTCGGCAAGATGGGCTTCGTCTTCAACTTCATCACCTACGGCGGCCACCAGGTCGACGGGGTGGCCTCCGAGGAGTTCGCGGCCACCCTGTTGCAGGACGGCATGCTGGCGCTGGCCCGCCTGCAGCGCAAGATGCGACTGGTGGAGTCGCCCTACCGCACACCGCAGACCCTGGTCGGCGGGCCGCGCAGCGATGCCGCGCTGGCCGCGTCGTCGGGCCGCACCGCCACCACCAAGGCGATGGGCGCCGGATCCACCCAACATCAGCATTTGGTGCAGACCGAGGTGCCCAAGAAGCTGCTGGAGGATTGGCTGGCGCTGTGGGCCGAGCACTATCAGCTCGGCGAGAAGCTGCGTGTGCACCTGCGCCCCACCCGTCCCGGATCCGATGTGCTGGAACTGGGTATCTACGGCGAGGGCGAAGAGAAGCTCGCCAACGTGATCGTCGACCCGATCAAGGATCGGCACGGTCGTAGCATCTTGACGGTCCGCGACCAGAACACCTTCTCCGAGAAGCTGCGCCAGAAGCGGTTGATGGATCTGACGCACGTGTGGCTGATTCACCGGTTCAAGGCTGCGGCGGTGCACTACGTCACGCCCACTCAGGACAACCTGTATCAGACCGAGAAGATGAAGGAGCACGGCATCTTCAGCAGCGTCAATCAGGAGGTCGGCGAGATCATCGTCGCGGATGTGAACCAGCCACGCATCGACGAGCTGCTGGCATCCGACCGGGCGGCACTGGGCAAGTTGATCAGCAAAAAGGACTAGCGCCCGCCCCTCGGTAATGCGGTTGCCCGCACTACTCCGGCCAACCGTTGCCCAGGATGGTCTCCACGAAATCGCCGCGGACGAAAGACGGGTCGAAGTGCGCGAGCACGTCGGCGTTCACCGTGCCGAAAGTGCTGTCCGGGCGGTGCCGGACACCTTCGGTGAAGGCCTGCAGGATCCGGCGTTTGAAGTCCGGCCGCGGGTGCGCATCGGTCACCGCGTCGCGCAGATGCGCCGGCAGCTCGGCGCGGCCGATGCCGAGCACATCGGTTTCGACGCCGGCGGTGACCAGTGCGATCTCTGGATCCAAAAACTCGGGCACACCCGGGGTGGTGTGCAACGCGATACCCAACCAGACTTTGCGAGCATCGGACTCGTCGATGCCGCGCTCCAGCAGGAAGCCGCGGGCGGCGTTGGCACTGTCCACCTCGAAGCGCAGTTGCGAATCGCGATAGCGCTCGGTCAAGCCCAAATCGTGAAACATCGCCCCCACGTACAGCAGTTCCAAGTCGGGTGTCAGACCGCGTAGGCGGCCGTGCAGCGCCCCAAAGAGGAAAACCCGGCGGGAATGATGAAACAGCAGGTCGCTTTCGACGTCGCGGATGTACTCGGTGGTCTCCCGCACCAGCGCAGTGTCGGGAATCGCAACGCCGGCGATGGTGTCAACTGCTCTGGTCATTGATCTGGTTCCTTTCATTTCACGACAGGTGCTTATCCGGCGAGACTTCCGCCGCCGTCTACTCCGATGGTCTGCCCGGTGATGTATCCGGCGTCTTCGTCCAACAAAAAGCAGATCGCATGGGCGATCTCGGCCGGCTTTCCGACGCGACGCATCGGAATGTTCTGCAGGAGTGCACTTTCCCGCTCTGACCCGACCGGGCTGCGCTCGCGGTACATCTCGGTCTCCGTGGGGCCGGGCGCCACCGCGTTCACCGTGATTCCGGTCTGGGCGAGTTCCCGCGCCCATATCCGCGTACAGGTTTCCAGCGCCGCCTTGGCCGCCGCATACGGCGTACGTTCCGGAGTGCCCCGCGTGGTCAGGCTGGTGACATTGACGATGCGGCCCCAGCCGCGGTCGAGCATGCCGGGCAACACCGCCTGAACCACCTGTACGGCACTGCGAACATTCAGGTCGTAGGTCTCAAACAGGTGATCGAGGTCCACCGAGCCGATCCGGCCGAAGCGCGCGAAGCCCACGTTGTTCACGACCGCATCGACCGTGCCGTCGGCGAGGATCGTCTCCAGGGCGCTCGCGGTGGCCGAGCGGTCAGCCAGGTCTACCGAATAGAACGCTCCCGAGAAGTCGCGGGGTGCCGTGCGGGCGATACCGATCGGTTCGACGCCGGTGGCCGCCAGGCGGTCGGCCACTGCCCGCCCGATGCCCCGGGATGCACCGGTGATCAACATTCGCCGTCTGGTCTCAGGCATCGGGGTTCCTCTCCGCTCGCCACTCGCCATCCATTCTGGGTGGTGAGCAGGTGAACCAGCCGTGGCTGATCTGCCGCAGATCCCACAGATTCAGACAAACGTCGGCTCGGAACACGTGGCTGAATCTGTGGGATTCACGGCGGATTTGGCCGTCGCGACAGCTTGGCGACCGCACCAGACTGGCGGCAGTTCGCCCAGGTGGTTCCCCGCCGCGTTGGGGCCGGGCGATCGAGTGGGAGGAGGACAGCGATGCGCCTAGTAGTCGCTCTGACCGGAGCAACCGGCGCCGCCTTGGGCATCCGACTTCTGGAAACGCTGGGCGAGTTGGGGGTGGAGACGCACCTGATCCTCAGCGAGTGGGCACGCGCGACGATCAAAATCGAGACCGATGCCACCGTGGCCGAGGTCCGCGCACTGGCGACCCACAGCTACAGCGCCAGGGATCTGGCGGCAGCCATTTCCAGCGGGTCCTTCCGCACCGACGGCATGGTCGTGTGCCCGTGCAGCATGAAGACATTGAGCGCCATCCGAATCGGCTTCAGCGACAACCTGATCACCCGTGCCGCCGATGTCACGCTCAAGGAGCGACGCAAGCTGGTTCTGGTCGCGCGGGAAGCGCCACTGAGCGAGATTCACCTGGAGAACATGCATTACCTGGCGCGTGCGGGCACGGTGATCTTCCCGCCGACCGTCGCCTATTACAGCCGGCCCAGCTCCGTCGACGAGGTGACCGACTACGTGGTCGGTCGCGTCATCGATCAGCTCGGAATAGAACACTCGCTGATAAACCGCTGGAAGGACGGACCGCACCCGACCGCGAACGGCGACGCTGCGAGCGGTGAATCCGACGAGGCGGCAGCTCGGCTGACGATAGTGAGGAGAGCGAAATGACATCCGCCACAGGGCTTCCCAGTCGCACCGACATCGCTGCACCGGGCGATAGCGGTCCGGATATGCGCAGCTGGCTCGCCACCCTGGAGGCTGCGGACCAATTACGTCGCATCACCGCTCCGGTCGACTGGAACGAGGAGATCGGAGCGATCACCCGTGCCAACCTCTCCCTGGGCGGGCCCGCGTTGCTGTTCGAAAACATCATCGGACACAACAACACCCGATGCACCAAGCTCGTGACGTCGGCGCTCGGCAGCCGGCGCCAGATCCTGCTGATGTTGGGGCTGCCCGAGGGCACCAGTGATTCGCAGATCGTGGCGCATCTTCGAGATGCCTTCAAGAACCCCATTCCACCGCGCGTGGTTCAGACGGGTCCAGTCAAGGAGAACATCGTTGAGGGCGCCGCCATAGATCTGAATGAGCTCCCGGTACCGAAGTGGCATGGCGAAGACGGTGGCCGCTACATCGACACCTACTGCGGTGTGGTCACCCAAGACAAAGTCACGGGCCGCGACAACATCGGCCTGTACCGGGGCATGATCATCGACCGCGACAAGATCGCCAAACTCCTGGTGCCGAGCCAGGGTTGGGGCGGCCATATGGCGGAGTACAAGCCCGAGCCGATGCCGGTTGCCGTCGTCTACGGTTGGCATGACGTGCTGCCGTTCTGCGCCGGCAGCCCGTTCCCGAAGAGCATCTGCGAATGGGACATGATGGGCGCCTTACTCGGTCGCCCGGTCGATCTGGTCGCCTGCGAGTCGGTTCCCCTGCACGTACCGGCATCGGCGGAGATCGTGGTCGAAGGGTATATCGATCCCGACCCGGCGAACTTCGCCATGGAGGGACCGTTCGCCGAGTACCCGGGCTTCATCGGCGATGCCGCACCCGCACCGGTCTTGCGGGTCACCCGCATCACTCACCGCAACGATCCGCTGCTACGCGGAACCCTCGAGGGCATCCGGCCCGGAATGCTGAACGAGGACAGCATCCTCAACTTCGCACGATCGGCAATCACCTGGAACGCGCTCGACGACATCGGGATCGGCGGCATCACCGACCTATGGATGACAGAGGTCACCAACGGTCAGAACACCCTGGTGCAGATCCAAAAGCGCTACCGGGGCCATCCGCAACAGATCGCCGCCGCGTTGTGGGGAACCGGCGGTGCGGTGTGGTTCCACAAGAACGTCGTGGTCGTCGAGGAGGACATCGATCTGCATGACCCGGTGGCGCTGGACTGGGCCATGTCATACCGGGTCAATGCCGGTCTGGGCGATATCGCGTTCTTCGGACCAGGATTCGGGTCCTCCTTGGATCCGTCGACTCCACCGGAACGCAACGACGCCAACAAGTACGGCGCGGGCGAATGGACCCGGGTGCTCGTCGACGCCACCCGCAGCTGGGAGATCGAGCCCCGGGAAGTGTGGGGTGGGCGCCGGTTCCCGCCGACCGACCGGCTTGCTCCCGAACTGGAGGCCCGAATCGCAGCCCGGTGGGCAGAGTATGGGATCGGTATCCCCTACCTGGACGACAAGGGTCGCGAAATGCTGACCCTGGCGAAGCTGAGCAGGCGGTTTCCGGCGGTGTAGAACCGTGGCAACGGCCTCAACGGACCGTCGTGCGGAACCGATCCCGGTAGGCCTTCGGCGACACACCTAAGTGGTCGGTGAATACCCGACGCAGAGTTTCGGGACTGCCGAAACCTGCTCGATGCGCGGACTCGGTGACGCTGTGGCCGGCATCGAGCGCGGCACGGGCGGCATCGATACGTACCGTTTCGACGTAACGTGCCGGGGTGGTCCCGAGCTCGGCCTGAAACAGCCTCGTCAGTTGACGGCTGCTCAAGGCGGCGCGCCGGGCGAGAGCGGTCACGCTGTGGTCGGCGGCCGGGTCAGCCGCGATCGCATCGGTGACCTTGCGCAGCGCAGACTCCGGAGGCGGATCGGCCTCGACCAGCGCCGAGAATTGCGACTGTCCGCCTGCGCGTTTCAGATAGACCACCAGCCATCGCGCGACCTCGCGAACCAGCTTGCTGCCGTGATCCATTTCGACCAGCGCCAGCGCAAGATCGATACCGGCTGACACGCCGGCCGAGGTGTAGACGTCGCCGTCCCGGATGAAGATGGCGTCCGGCTCGACCGAGATGTCGGGGAATGCCCGCGCGAGCAACCGGGCGTCGTGCCAGTGCGTGGTGGCACGACGGCCGCTGAGCATGCCGGCCTGCGCCAGGATGAACGACCCGGTGCAGATGGACGCCAGCCGCCGTGTGCGGCCGGCCAGCGACCTGACGGCCTCAACAAGTGCGGGATCGATGGGCTGCCGGGGCAGATAGTCGCCGCCGGCGACCAAGACGGTGTCGGCGGACTCGATGGCGGCAAGGCTGTCGGTGACACCCAGCCGTGCACCGATCGAGCTCGTCACGTCACGGCCGTCCACCGAGGCGATCTTGACCACGTAGTTCGCGCCGAACCGCGTGGCTTCGACGAATACTTCGGCTGCCCCTGCGACATCGAGCATCGTCACCTCGTCGAAGACGACGATCACCACCAACCGTGCCCCGGCGCCGGCGTCAGTCACGCTGCCATTATGTCGCGACTGCTGCACCGATCCTCAACAAACTCCTGGCCGGAGCGGGCCGGGTGGGCGGCTAGCCGCGGATGCCGGCAATGGTGTCGGCCAGCGTTTCCCGGGGGGTCCGGAACACGATGCCGAGGTCGCGCTCGGCGGGAGTGTCATCGGATTCGGGCATCTGGGTGTAGTACTGCATCCCGGCCTCGGTGAACGGAGTCGAGATCGGAAGCGCGCGCTCGACCTGATCCAGGACGCGGCCCGCCCACCGCAGGGCGATATCCGGTACCGGCAGCGCGAGCATGGGCGAACCCGACAGCTCTTGCAGCAGGCTCGCCAACTCTCCCGGTGGTACCCGCCGACCACCGGCCATGTAGCGGCGTGGGCCACGGCCCGGCTCCAGCAGCGCCAGGTGCATTGCCGCGAGGTCGCGAACGTCGATCACCAGCCACGCACTGCCACGCCCGGGAATGACATGCATTTGCAGCGCCGTCCGTACTCCTTCGCCGGCCTCCCCGAGCCGGTCTCCGACCGGAGGCCCCAGCACCATGCCCGGATAGGTGATGTTGACGGGGGCGCCGGCGTCCTGCAGCCCGCGCGCGTAGAGGTCTTCCCGGGCTTTCGACCGGCCGTAGCCGTCGGCGCCGCCGGCCACCGGCAGGTCCGCACGCAACGTCGTCAGGCCCGGATGAAACAGCGCGGTGAAGCTGGAGACGTGAATGATCGGGTCCAGGCCCAGTTCAACCGCTGTACCGAGCACGTTATGGGCGCCGGCCGAGTTGGTGGCCAGCATCTGCTCCGTCTGGCGTGGATCGGTGGCCACCACCGCGGCGGCGTGCACAACCGCGTCGCAGCCGCGCAGAGCCTCGCGCACCGACTCCGCGTCGGTGATGTCACCGACGACGTAGTCGGACACATCGACACCCAGCCGCTCCACGCTGCTGTGCAGGCCCGCCGGGTTGCGGACCAGAAACCGCGGCCGGTGCCCGGCATCGGCGATCGCTTTGGCGGTCCAGCCGCCAACGAATCCGGTTCCACCGGTGATCAGTACGCGCATGGTGTCCATGCGCCAATACTGCTGAGGCTAGCCCGGTTTCGTCCGGTTTTGCGCTAAGTCCGTTTGGGAAGCTGTCCCGCGATCAGCGGTGCGATCTTGTCTGCCATGTAGGCGTGACCGGCGTCGGTGGGGTGTACCCCGTCCGGTCCGATGAGGTCGGGCAGGCCGACGAACCACCGCTCCGCGAGCGGGTCGACGAACTCGGCGCCGACGACGCGCGCCTGGATGCTGAGGACATCGCGGATCCGCCACACGCTGCCCGGGACATCGGCGGTGGGCCATGGCGGGCCGACCACCAGCATCCGCGCCCCCGGCGCGGTACGGCGGGCCAAGCCCAGGGTGTCGGCGATCAGTCGGCCCAGTTCGCCCGGCTCGACGTCCTGGTCGTTGCGCGAACCGAAGAACACCACCAGGGCGTCATCGGGCTGCACCACGCGGCGGGTCAGGTCGCCGAACAGGCCGCCACGGTTGCCTCGCACCCCGTAACCCGCACCGCCCTCGGCCGCCACGTCGGCGCTGACGTAGACACCGCGTCCGGCCAGGTTCTGCCAGGCCCGCTCGGTCCAGTTCGCCGCGCCGCGGCCGGTGTCCTCGTAGCCGGCGGTGTAGGAGTCACCGATCACCGCGATCCGATTAGGCGAGGAACTCAGCGGCACCGTCTCGTAGTGGCGCGGCGATTCGTGCTCGCGCGCCAAGTAACCGGTTCCCGCGACCACCGCGACGACCCCGGCCACCATCACGACGGCGAACGTCATCACCCGACTCACGGCTACCTCCCCCCAATCAACTTCAGCGAAGACTAGCCGGAACCGCGACCTTGGGTTCGTTGAGGACACCGTCGTCCGAGGCGGTCGAATGGTTGGCAGGATCCGAGTTGTCCGGCTCTGCCGGTTCGACCGCCAAAGGATCTTCGGTCGGCGTCACCTGGGCCGAGTCGGGCCGGGCGCCGATCATCTTGCGCATCCAGTGCCGCCCGGGCTCTTCAACAGCGTGGAACAGCAACATTGACAGCAGGGTCGCCGCCACCACGAGGCTGCACACCGTCCACTTGGCCGCGGTCGCCCCCTCCTCGAGCACGATCTCGAACTGCTTGGCCGCCCAATTCCAGGACGTGTGCACCAGCTCGTGGACCATGTACAGGCAGAACGAGATCTGCCCGCCATAGACCATCACGCGGGTGGACAGCAGCGCGGGAAGGCTGCCGATACCGATCGCCAGGGCCATCACCAACGGCACGAACAGCACATCGACCAGGCCGCCGCTGTCGTAGAGCCCCGAGATCGGATGGCTGTCGAAGTAGTAGAGGACACCGATCATCGCGGCGATGAGCAGCGCGGCGCAATACCCTGCGGCGCGACGGGCCGAGTCGGCGGGACTGATCTTGCGGACCGCGGCGCAGGCCAGTGCGCCCGCGGTGAACTGCATGACGATGCGCGGCAGCCAGCTCCATGGGCTGTAGAACTGACCGGTCGCCAGCAACAGCAGCAGCGGCGGGAGTGAGGCGATGATCGCCAGCACCGCCAGCCCGCGCGCCGAGGTCACCCGCATGATCCGATAGACCGCCAGCACCAGCACCCCGAACAACAGGTAGGCCAGCCACTCGGCACTGATCGACCAGGCCGGCCCGTCCCAACTCGACCCGTCGAAGAACGGCTCGAACCACAACTGCACCAGCAGGACCTGCCGCACATAGCTGATCGCGGTGATCCGGCTCAGGTCCTCGGTCGGGACGTGCCCGACATGCAACGTGAAGATCACCCACAGCAGCGCCAGGTGCATGGTGACCAGGTAGATCGGCCAGACCCGGGCCAGACGCAACCACAGAAAGTGCACCGTGGCACGCAGGGAGAACGTCTCCCCCATGCGCTCCAGGTAGTTCCAGGTCAGCACAAAACCGCTGAGGATGAAGAACAGATCGACACCCTGGGCGCCTCGGTCGAGCACCGGGGCGAGCGCATCGCTGAGCTCCGGGGACGCCAGTCGCAACAGGGGCCGGAAATGAAACAGCACCACCCATACTGCGGCGATGATGCGAAGCCCGGTCAGGGCCTTGATCTCTCCGCTGCGCACAACACTCTTTCGCCGGTGGGCATCGCATGTCACGGCTGCCTCGGGTGCGGGCCCGCCGCGACGCCACGGCGATCGACAGCCGCAACCCGGTTGCCGGCAGCCATCGAAGACTAGCAGCGGGCCTGTCCCCGGTGAAGTAACCAGCCGGGCACGTCGGCGGCGATACCGACGGGGCCGTTGTGAATACTGTAGCGATGCCAGACGACTATCAGGTTGGGCGCGGAATCGCCGACATCACCGGCGAGCCGGCCGAGTGCGGAATGCTCGGCTACGGCGTGGCCAAACAGCAGACCGATGGACTGCACAACCGGCTGCGCGCGCGGGCATTCGTCATCGCCGATCCGGCCACCGGAACCCGGCTGCTGCTGGTGGTCTGCGAGATACCGCTGCTGCTGGAAAGCGTGCACCATGAGGTGCTCGGACGCCTGGCCGCCACCTATGGCGAGCTGTACACGTTCCACAACGTGATGTTGACGGCGACGCACACCCATTGCGGCCCCGGTGGCTACTCCGACCACCGGCTCTACAACTCCAACACCAACGGGTTCCGGCACCAGACGTTCAACGCGATCGTCGACGGGATCTGCGAAGCCGTCGATAGAGCGCATGCCGACCTGGCTCCCGCCAGCCTGAGCCTTGCCGTGGGCCGGTTGCACGACGCCAGCAGCAACCGTTCCCCGTCGTCGTTCGCCCGCAACCCCGAAGCCGAGCGCGCCCACTTCCCCGACAAGATCGACCCGCAGACCACCTTGCTGCGCATCGAACGCGACGGCCGGCTGGTCGGCGCGGTGAACTGGTTCGCCACCCACGGCACGTCCATGACCAACCGCAACACGTTGATCAGCGGGGATAACAAGGGTTACGCCGCCTATCAGTGCGAGCGCCTGGACCACGGTGTCGACTACCTGGCCGCCACGCCACCGGACTTCATCGCGGCCTTCGCCCAGACCAACTCCGGGGACATGTCACCCAATATCGGGCAGCGGCCCGGCAGCGGACCCACCGACGACGAATTCGAGAACACCCGGATCATCGGATCCCGCCAAGCCGTTGCGGCCACCGAACTGACCCTGGGACACGGCACCGAGGTCACCGGGGGTCTCGACGCCCGCGCCACCTACGTCGACCTGACCGATTTCGAGGTGCGGCCCGAGTTCACCGGCGACGGCCGGGCCCATCGCACCGGCCCCGCAATCGCGGGTGCCTCCTGCCTGGCCGGCACCGACGAAGGTTTCGGTCCGGCATACCCGGTGTTCAAGCAGGGCCGCAACCGGTTATTCGACAGTTTGATCGCCAATACGGTGTACCGGCTCTCCCCGCGCCTGCGTGACGCGCAGGCGCCCAAGGGAGCGGTGGGTCCCGGCATCCGGCTGAACAAGGCGCTGTCGATGCTGATGCCCGAGGGCGGCCCGGTGCAGCTGCTGCGCATCGGGCAGCTGTACCTGATCGGCATTCCGGCCGAAGTGACCATCGTGGCGGGCCTGCGGTTGCGCCGCACGGTGGCGCAGATCGTCGGGGCCGAACTGCGCGATGTGCTGGTGGCCGGCTACAGCAACGGCTACCTGCACTACGTGACGACGCCGGAGGAATACGACGAACAGCGCTACGAGGGTGGCAGCACCCTGTTCGGCCGCTGGGAGCTGCCGGCACTGCAGCAGGTGGTGGCTGAGCTGGCCTCCGCGATGCGCGATCGACGGCCGGCGCCCCCGGGCACGCGTCCCGCTGAGCCGTCCCGTCGGCGACGCTCGCGGCGCCGGGCGAAGCCGGATGCGCCGGTCGGCGGCCAGCAGTTCGGCGATGTCTTAGAAGCCCCCCTGCCGGCGTACCAGCCGGGCGCCACGGTGTCGGCGGTGTTCGCCGGCGCGTACCCGAACAATGACCTGCACCGCGGCGGCACCTATGTGCGGGTGGAGCACCAAACCGGTGGCCAGTGGCGCACCGTGGCCGACGACAGCGACTGGTCGACGATGTTCCGCTGGCGACGCGCCGGCCGGCGCGGATCGACCATCACCGTGACCTGGGCGATTCCGGAAAACACCGCTGCCGGGCGATACCGGCTTCGCTATGACGGCGACGCCCGCGACCGCGACGGCCGGATCAGCGCGTTCACCGGAGCGACCGAGCCGTTCGATATCTCACCAAAGCGTTAATCGGACGCCCAAGAGGCCTTAACTTCGCCGCATAACGTCGGGAAACATCGAGGTTGGCACAGCTGCCGACAGCGATCGACATGGAAGGCGGGGGCTGGCATGGCAATCGAGATCACCACACGAGGCACTGCTCGGATCAACCCGGTCATCGAGTGCGGCGGGGCGCAGATTCGGGCGCACTACCGTCACCTCGCGACGGTGGTCGCCATCCGGGGCCGGATCGATGCCACCAACGTGGACCAGCTCAGCGAACATGCCCGGCGCTTCGTCCTTGCCAAGGAACCGCTGGTGCTCGACCTGAGCGGGGTCACGTCGTTCGCCGCCGCCGGAATCTGGTTGCTGTGCGTCCTCGACGGTGACTGCCGTGCCGCAGGCGTGGAGTGGACCCTTATCGAGAGCTCGTCGGTGCACGAACTTCTCGGCGACTTCGACGAGGACGCTATGTTCCCCACGTCGCGCTCGGTGGACCAGGCCCTGCACGCTCTCGCCGACGGCAACGACCAGCGCCGCCAGATGCTGCTGCCGTTGTTCAAGAAGTCGGCCTGAGATAGGTCGAGGCCTCGCCACCTTCCTGCGCTGGTGGCCGCTGGTCGGTGTGCTGGCGACATTGGTTCTTGGTTGGGCGGTGGGCCGCGGCTCGACACCGATCGACAACTGGTTCGGTGACGCCGCCCGCACCCTGATCGGCGCGCAACCCCGGTGGCTGTTGATCTTCACCAGCGGCTGGCTGGTGCTGGCGGTCACCGTGGCCTGCCTGGTGGTGGCCGTATCTCGCAGGCAGTGGGCGCTGGCAGCCGCGGTGCTGGCCTGCCCGTTCGCCGTCACCGCCATCACCATGGCGCTCAAGCACCTCTTCGACCGGCGTAACGGGCCCTACCTGGAGTACCCCAGCGGCCATACCGCGCTGCTGGTCGCGGTGCTGGGAATGATGGTCGTGGTAGCCGGTTCGAAACTGGCTCGGGGCTGGGCCCTGACCGCAGCCACGCTGGTAAGCCTGCTGGGCATGCTCGGGTTGGTGGCCTGCGGCTACCACTACGCCACCGACACCGTCGGTGCGGCGATGCTCGCCACCGCGCTGGTGTGTGGAACGGCTCGGTTAACGTCTGCGCTGTGATCGTGCTGCTGCCCCCGTCGGAGACCAAACGCGCCGGCGGCGACGGACCACCACTGCGCCTGGATGCATTGTCGTGCCCACAACTGACCGGTCTGAGGACGGAGCTGGTCGACGATCTGGTGGCTTTGGCGGCTGATCGGGAGGCCAGCCGCGGCGCACTGGGGCTGTCGGCGTCGCAGGATGCTGAGATCGAGCGCAACGCCGCACTGCGTACCGCTCCCACCGCGCCGGCGATCAACCGCTACACCGGTGTGTTGTACGAGGCGCTGGACGTCGACTCGCTGCGCGGTGCCGCGGCCGCCCGGGCCGGCGCCCGCCTCGCCGTCGGCTCCGCCTTGTTCGGGCTGCTGCGGGCAACGGATCCGGTGCCGGCATACCGCCTCTCGGCCTCCTCCAAGCTGCCGGGACAACCGGGATTAACAAAACGCTGGCGGCCGGTGCTGGAACCGGTGCTGGCCGAGATCGCCGCAGCCGAGCTGGTCGTCGACCTGAGATCCGGCTCCTATGCGGCGCTGGCCGCCGTTCCGGGATCGGTTCGCGTCGATGTGGTCGCCGAGCACCCCGATGGCCGGCGAGTCTCGGTGAGCCACTTCAACAAAGCGCACAAAGGGCAGCTGGCGCGGGCCCTGGCCACCACCAGGGCCGAACCTGACGATGCCGCCGCGGTGGCCGCCGTCGCTCGGCGGGCCGGTATGCGGCTGGAACGCGACGGCAGCCGGCTGACGATCGTGGTTGCCGCCTGACAGGCGACAATGGGCAGATGCCGAGTCTGCGGATCGTATTTGTTGTTGCGCTGCTGCTCGCCGGAACGTCCGGTACCGCGGCCGCCGCGCCGGGATCGGATGTGCCGGCGCTGTCGGAGCCGGCGCGCGCGGCCGGGTTCGTCGACGTGCGCAGCGCGGTGCCGGACGCGATCATCGACCTGCGATATGCCACCCCGAACAACTTCGTGGGCGAACAGCTCTACCCATCGAACGCTCGGTGCCTCGTGCACGAGTCGCTGGCACCGGGTTTGGCGACCGCGGCCGCCACACTGCGCGGCCGAGGCCGGACTCTGGTGTTCTGGGACTGCTACCGGCCACACAACGTGCAGGTGCGGATGTTCCAGGTGGTGCCGAACCCGAACTGGGTGGCCCGGCCGGGTTCGCTGGCCCGCAGCCACGAGACCGGGCGGTCGGTCGACGTCACGACCGCCGACTCGAATGGGCGACTATCGGAGATGGGCACCGGATTCGATGACTTCTCGCCGACCGCAACGGCATTCGCCGACGGAATCAGCGCCCGTGCCGCAGCCGAGCGTGCCGCCCTGCGCGACGCGATGAGCGCCGGTGGCCTGGCCTACTACGCCGGGGAATGGTGGCATTTCAACGGCCCCGGCGCCGACGTGGGACGCCCGATCCTCGACGTGCCGGTCAATTAGCCGGCGGTGCTGCCAGGTGCCGTTCGACCGATTCGACCTTGGTGTGCATGGCGTCGGTCGCGCCGTCTCGCCAGTCAGCTTTGATCACCGTGCTGACCCGGGGTGAGCGGGCCGCCACCGCTTCCACCGCCCGTTGCACCACGGCCATCGCTTCGGCCCAGCTGTCGCTCTCGATCACGGTGAACATGGAATCGGTGCGATTGGGCAGACCCGACTCCCGGACGACCCGGACCGCCTCGGCGACGATCTCGCCAACCCCCTCCCCCACGCCGAGCGGCGTAACCGAGAACGCAACCAAGACCGACACGCGACTCACCCCTCCCGGAAGGCACCACGGCAAGCCTACTTAGCATCGAGTCCGTGCGAGTCCTGGTCCAGCGTGTCTCATCGGCCTGCGTCAAAGTGGACGGTCAGACCGTCGGCGCGATCGAGCCGGACGGCCAGGGCCTGCTCGCCCTGGTCGGCGTGACCCACGCCGACGATTCCGCCAAGGCCCAGCGGCTGGCCGAAAAGCTGTGGCAGTTGCGGATTCTCGACAACCAGAAGTCGGCTGCGGATGTGGGTGCGCCGATTCTGGTGGTCAGCCAGTTCACGCTCTATGCCGACACCGCCAAGGGGCGGCGGCCATCGTGGAATGCTGCCGCACCGGGTCCGGTCGCCGAACCCCTGGTCGCCGAGTTCGCCGAGGCGCTGCGAGGGTTGGGCGCCCAGGTGGCGACCGGACAGTTCGGGGCGCATATGCAGGTGGAACTGGTCAATGACGGCCCGGTGACGGTGCTGCTCGAGCTTTGAGGCGAAACCCCGCCTACGCCAGGATCGTGGACGCTAACGTGGCCGGATGAATACAGCTGCCAAGGTCCGCTGCGGGGTGTACGCCGCGATCGCCGTCGCTGCGCTCATCGCCACCTGGAGTCAGAATCTGGCCTACGACGGATCAGCCTTTCTTTCCCGGTTCCTGCCGGACACCGCGGTGACACCCGCGTCGCGCTCGATCACCGCAGACATCCTGATGCTGTTCCTGTCGGCGGCGGTCTTGATGATCACCGAAGCCCGCAAGCACAACGTGCGGTTCGTCTGGGCCTATATCTTCGGCGGATTCCTCACGGCGATCAGTTTCACGTTTCCGTTGTTCCTGATCGCCCGCGAACGACGACTGGCCGCCGAGGGATCGGAGGCACCGCGGCTGGGTGGCCTCGATGTGGCACTGCTGGCCGTGGTCGCACTGGTGCTGGCGGGCTTCACCCTGTGGGTCGATACCCGGTAGCCCCGCCCCGGCCCAATCGTTCCGGTCGGCACCGTCCAGGGCGTTTCACCGGTGACTACTCGGGTATCTGGGGTGACCCGCCGGCCGCTACCGGCGACAGGTAGACGCCGACCAGGCGGCGATGCCACCAGGCTCCGTCTCGTTGCCGCTCGGCCCGGGTGGTGAAGCGGTACTCGTAGAGCAGGATCCGCACAAAGCGCGGCGGGGTGTCCGGAAACGGGTTGTAGCGCAACAGACATAGCGTGTCCCGGTCGTTGCGCAGTAGCCGCTGCAGCAGCGCGTCACGCCACGGCAGCCCGTACCGCGGCGAGAGCGCGGCGAACCACATCAGCCAGTCCAGCCGCAGATGATATGGCGCCCATTGACTTGGAAGTCGATCCACCGCGCCGGGTTTACCTTTGAACTGGTATTCGCGCCAGGGCGTTCGCTCGGTGAGCTCCGCCGCCGCAGTACCTTCGATCACCAGCTCCCGACGGGAACGCCCGACAGTCCCGAACGCCCCGTAGCTGTTCACCAGGTGAAGCGGATTGAAGCTGGCATTCATGCGCTGATTACGTGACGCCAAGTTTCGCACCGGCCAGTAGCTCAGTACCACGACCGCCGCCGCGTACCCCATCACCAGCACGGCGAACCACATCGGCGCCTGCGGCATGTCCGGCGGTTGCAGGCCCGAAACCGTTCCGGTCAGCCAGGATTGGTCGAGTGCGGCGGCAGCCAACACAATGGTGATCCAGTTCAGCCAGGCGAAATTGCCGGAGGCGACCAGCCACAACTGGGTGATGATGATGATCCCGGCGGCCACACCGGCGACGGGCTGCGGGGCGAACAACCCGAACGGGACCACCAGTTGGGCGACATGGTTTCCCGCTGCCTCTATTCGGTGCAACGGTCTGGGCAGGTGGTGGAAGAACCAGCTCAGCGGCCCCGGCATCGGCTGGGTCTCGTGGTGGTAGTACAGGCAGGTCAGGTCGCGCCAGCAAGAGTCGCCGCGCAACTTGATCAGCCCCGCGCCGAACTCGATGCGGAACAGCAGCCAACGAGCAAGCCACATGACCAGCACCGGCGGCGCGACGCGGTCGTTGCCCAAGAAGACGGCCAGCAGCCCGGCTTCCAGCAGAATCGATTCCCAGCCGAACGCATACCAGGTCTGGCCGACGTTGACGATCGACAGATACAGCGCCCACAGCAGCAGCCAGATCGCCATCACCGCCCATAGCGGCACCAACTCACCGGCGCCCACCACCAGCGCCGCGGCCAGACCCGCACCCAGCCAGCACACGAACGCGAAGAAGCGATCCGAATAGTGCAGATGAAAGATGCTGGGCGTCAGCCGAAACGGGCGGCGCCGCACGTACTGCGGCACCGGCGTCATGCCGTGTTCGCCGATCAGGGCGCGGAACTGCCGGGCGGCCGCGACAAAGGCGATCAGGTAGACGGCCGCGATCCCGCGTTCGAGGACCAGCCGCCCCAGCCAATATCCGGAACCGCTCAGCCACGCCCACTGTGTGTTCACACCTGCAACTCCTCGGTGTGATGTTCATACCACCGGCGGGGGCAGGAGTCAGCCGGTTGACAGTGCTCGGTACAGCAGATGCATGGCCACCGTCGTCGAGCGTTCCCGGACATCGGCCCGCTCCCCCGGCAGTCGGATGGTCCGCGTGGTTTTCCGGCCATCACCAAGCGCCACACAGAAACACACCGTGCCCACCGGTTTGTCCGGCGTTCCGCCGCCAGGTCCGGCAATGCCGGTGATCGCCACGGCGGTGTCGGCGCCGAAGCGGCGCAGTGCACCCGCGGCCATCGCCTCGGCCACCGGCTCGGACACCGCGCCGTGCTCGGCGATCAATTCCGGATCGACACCGAGTAGTTCGATCTTCGCCTCGTTGGAGTAGGACACCACCCCGCCCGCCAGGTAGTTCGAGGCGCCGGGCGGGTCGGCCAACCGACCCGCCAGCAGGCCCGCGGTGCAGGATTCGGCGGTCGCGATCTGTCGGCCGGCCAACAGCGCCGCCACCAGATCATCGATCTGCGAACCGTCCTCGGAAAAGATCGCCCGGGAATGCCGTTCGCGAAGCAATGCCAGCAGTTCCTTGTAGGCGCCGGCGGCGTCCGGTTCGTAGCGGGTGACGATCTCCAGTTCGCCGCGGCGCAGGCAGGTGGTGATCTCCAGCCGGTGGAAATCGCCGATGACGTCTTGCGCATGCCGCAGCGTGTCGGCCAGGCCGGATTCAGGCAAGCCGTACATCCGGATCATCTGCTGCTCGTAGTGAGTCCGGCCGGCCAAGGCCTCCTGCACCGCGGCGGTCTCTATTGCCTTGTGCCACATCGGTTGCAGCTCACGAGGCGGCCCCGGCAGCACCACGACCGTCGGCGAGCCGGGCACCACGACTCCGGGCGCGGTGCCCACCGGGTCCAGGATTGTCGCGCCGGCCGGAACCATCGCCTGTTTGCGGTTGGCCGCCCGGACCGTCGCGAAATCCGGCGCGCCCGGGCCCGTGTAGCGCGCCATCATCGGTTTGATGATCTCGGCGATCCGGGCTTCCAGCTCGTCGTCGAGCACCACGTCACGGCCGCAGAACCTGGCGACGGTCTCGACCGTCAGGTCGTCAGCTGTCGGCCCCAGGCCGCCGCTGGTGATGATCAAGTCCACACCCTCGGCGGCCAGGAACCGCAGCTGACTCTCGATGTCCCTGGGCCGGTCGCCACAGATCGTGATGTGCGCCAACTCGACTCCCAGTTCCAAGAGTCGGTCGGCCAACCACGGTCCGTTCCGGTCGGTCACACGTCCGGTGAGTACCTCGGTACCGGTGACGACGATTCCTGCGCGTGCGCTCACCGGTCCGAGATTACGCAGTCAGCGTCAGGGCAAGCCCGGAATCAGCATGACCTCCATCGGCGTCACCGGAGCAACCGGAACGCTCGGCAGGTAGCCGGTGGGAGCGAACGCCGTCGGTGCCGCAGGCACCGGGGCCGAACCACCGAAGTTCGGCAGCGGGAACGGCAGCACCGAGCTCAGGCTGGCCGGAAGGTTCCCCAGTCCGGGCAGCCCGGTGGCTGCCTGCTGCTGGGGCATCGCGCTCGGCGACGGCGGCACGTTGAAGGTCGCGGTGGCCAGCGGTGCGTGCCCGGGCGTCGCGGGCGGCGCGAAGGTGGTGCCGCTCAGCGCCCCCGTCGTGGTCTGCAGCAACTGCTGCGGCAGGCTCGTCGAGGACGCGACCATCTGCTCGACCACGCCGGACAACCCCGGGTTGATCGGCGCGGTGTCGGCGTTCGCGGTGGCGCTGGACGCCAGCGCGGTGAGGAACAGACCGGCGGCGGCGCCGGCCGCGACGGTCAGGTACTTACGGATTCGTGACATGGCTTCTCCCCAATCCCAACAACTACAAGGTCGGGACCGAAGTTAGCCGTGTGAAAACTGATGCCTGTGTGACACGAGGGGCGTTTATGCAACCGTTGCGAACCGGAGCCGCGGCAGTTACCGAGCCGGTTTCAGCGAGCCAACCAACTCTGAATCTTCGCGAGCTCGGTGGTGTAGGCCAGCAGCACGCCGTCCTCGTAATGGGCCCCGCCGTTGAGGATGGTGCTGTCGCGCCAGATCGCGTGAACTTGGTAGATCCCGCGGCTGTAGACGTCGACACGCTCACGCTGAGTACGTTGCCACCCCTGCTGCTCTGCCTTTTCCGACAAAGGTTCCCTCGTGTCGGTCGCGGTTGTCTCACTGGTCATGAAGCCGACCCTCTTTTCGCATAGGCCAAACACGCTATCAGCTGCCCAGATACGTTCTCCTGTGGCGCGGCGCGCGACCACCCCGGCCCGCCGGCGCCCGACGTAACATCGACGGCGATGACCGCAGTACCGAGTGATCCGATCGCCGACGTCGCCGGCACCGAATCGGGCGCGCGAATCGGAGCGTTCTTCGACCTGGACGGCACGTTGGTCTCCGGTTTCACCGCCACCGCACATGCCGGCGACCGGATCCGCCGGCGCCAGGCTCGCGCAGGTGAGGTGTTCGGCGTCGTCGAGGCCGCTCTGCGGTATCGCCTGGGGCGTATGCAATTCGAACGGTTGCTGGTGCGGGCGGCGGGCTACCTGCGCGGCGAGTCGATCAGCGAACTCGACGACGTCGGCGCACGACTGTTCGCCGACCACATCGCCAGCCGGATCTACCCGCACATGCACGAGATCGTGCGGGCGCATCAGCAGCGCGGCCACACCGTGGTCCTGAGCTCCTCGGCATTGACCATCCACGCCGAACCGGTGGCGCGGTTCCTGGGCATCGCGCAGGTGCTGTGCAACCGCTTCGAGCTCGACGAGCGGGGCATCCTTACCGGTGACATCGTCAAACCCGTGGTGTGGGGTGCGCAGAAGGCGGCGACCGTGCAGGATTTCTGCACGGCCAACGGGGTCGACCTCACGCAGAGCTTCTTCTATGCCGACGGCGACGAGGATGCCGCGCTGATGGCGCTGGTAGGCCGACCACGGCCGGTCAACCCCCGGCCCCAGCTGGCCGCGCTGGCCGCCGAACACGGGTGGCCGGTGCTGCGCATCACCGGCCCCGACCGCACCGACGGGCGATCGTTCCGACGCGCCGCCGGCTTCGGGGTGGCGGTGCTGCGCGCTTTTTCCACTCGCTGAACCACCCGACGCCCAAGGACACGATTGCCGGTAGTGTTAGGTTTCACCAGCGCACCTAGGCCCGACTGGCCTCATGATGCCTCGTCTGGTACTTAATTAGAACACGTTTCATTTCGATCCCAGGCCCCCTGAAGGAGTCCGTCATGCACACTCCCCTCTGCGACGAACTCGGCATCGAGTTCCCGATCTTCGCTTTTACCCACTGTCGCGACGTGGTCGTCGCGGTGAGTAAGGCCGGCGGTTTCGGGGTGCTGGGCGCGGTGGGCTTCACCCCCGAGCAGCTCGAGATCGAGCTCAAGTGGATCGACGAGAACATCGGCGACCACCCATACGGCGTGGACATCGTCATCCCGAACAAATACGAGGGCATGGACTCCGGGCAGTCCGCCGAGGAACTCGCCGAATCGCTGCGCAAGCTGGTCCCCCAGCAGCACCTCGACTTCGGCAAGAAGCTACTCGCCGACCATGGCGTGCCCGTTGAGGGCGCCGACGCCGACAGCCTGCAGCTGCTCGGCTGGACCGAGGCGACCGCCACCCCGCAGGTCGAGGTCGCGCTACAGCACCCGAAGGTGACGATGATCGCCAACGCGCTCGGGACTCCCCCGGCGGACATGATCAAGCACATCCACGAGGCGGGCCGCAAGGTTGCCGCGCTGTGCGGCTCCGCGCGCCAGGCGCAGAAGCACGCCGCGGCCGGCGTGGACATCATCATCGCCCAGGGCGGCGAAGCCGGCGGACACTGCGGCGAGGTGGGCTCGATCGTGCTGTGGCCCGAGGTCGTCAAGGCGGTCGCACCCGTACCGGTGCTCGCGGCGGGCGGCATCGGCAGCGGCCAGCAGATCGCCGCGGCCCTCGCGCTGGGCGCACAGGGCGCGTGGACCGGTTCGCAGTGGCTGATGGTCGAGGAGTCGTCGAACACCGAGGCTCAGCACGCGGCATACATCAAGGCGGGCAGCCGCGACACCGTGCGCAGCCGCTCCTTCACCGGCAAGCCGGCCCGGATGCTGCGCAACGACTGGACCGAGGCCTGGGAAGCTCCGGAGAACCCGAAGCCGCTGGGCATGCCGCTGCAGTACATGGTCTCCGGCATGGCCGTGCGGGCCACGAACAAGTACCCGAACGAGAGCGTCGACGTCGCGTTCAACCCGGTCGGCCAGGTCGTCGGCCAGTTCACCAAGGTAGAGAAGACCGCGACGGTCATCGAGCGGTGGATTCAGGAGTACCTGGAGGCCACCGGCACCCTGGAGGCACTCAACGAGGCATCGGGCGTCTGATCGGCTAACGCTCGGCGCTCAAAGACGTGCTCAGGAACGGTTGTACGGCAACGGCATAAAGGCCGAACACCGCGAACGGCGCCAATAGCGGTAGCCATGGCAGCTGCCACGGGAACACCGTCGCGACCAACCCCGCGACGGTGAACCCGAGGGCAAAGATCATCGTCGGTGGACTCACCGTCCCGAGGTGCCGCAGCGCGAGGTAGCAGACCGCGGCCAGACCGGCCACCGCCGCCGCCACGTTGGATAGATCGGCCAGGCCGATACCGACGACCGCGAGCACCACCGCCATCGTCGCCGCCCCGCGCCACCGCAGCCCGAGTAGCACCGCACCGGCGGACAACAGCGCCACGATCCTCGTTGTCCCCGCGGCGCCTGAGCCGGCGACCGCGGCCATCGACAGGCCGGCCAGACCGCACCCGCCGGACAGCGCCGGCGACAGGCGCGTGTCGAGTCCGGGTGCAAGCGTCATCGCGGCGCCGCAGGTCTGCGCCGCTGCGTCACCACGCGCATCGCCTGTTCCAGCGGCTGTTCGTACGGCCAAGGGGCGACATCGACGCCGATGGTGGCCATGTCGCCATACATGGCACTGCGCTGCAGCGTCCACAGCCGGGCCACCAGCGGGTCCAGGTCGTCCTCGAACGGCGAGCCGCCCAGCACGTCCACCGCGAGCACCACGTGGCCCCGTTTCCGCAGATCGGTCAGCGCCAGCGCGAATTCGGTGTCCAGCAGCGTGGAGAACGCGAAGATCAAGGCGCCGGCCGGGACCGCGGCCCGGGGCGCCAGCGTTCCCGTGGTCGACTCGACTCCCTGTCCGGCACCCAGGACCGCGTCGACGATGCGGTAGAACTGGCGCTGCCCGATCTCCGCACCGACCCACCGCGGCTGGCGACCCCCAAGGACGACGACCCCGGCTCGATCGCCATTGCGCAGCGCGGTCTGCACCACCTGCGCCGCGCCGAGCACGGACCGCTCGGTCGCCTCGGTCGCCGGGCCGGCCGGCTGCGGATAGGCATCGATCAGCACCACCACGTCGGCGCCACGATCGGTGAGGCGCTGGGTGACATGCAGGCTGCCGCGTCGTGCGCTGACCGGCCAGTTCACGTTGCGCAGTGGATCGCCGGGAACGTAGGCGCGGATGTCGGCGTACTCCACTCCACGGCCCGGATGCCGGGTCAGATGGGTCCCGACCCGGTCGAGCAGGTCGCTGTGCGGGATCGGCGTGGGCTGCGGCGGCGCCAGTGGGAACACGGTGAGTTCGGCGACATCGACGGTTCCGGTCCCGGCCAGTAGACCGCCGCGGGCCACGGCGTGCACGGTGGCACGGATCGGATACCGGCCCCAGCGCCCGGTGACGGCGGTGACCGCTTTACGGCTCCCGGCCGCGGCGCTGGACTCGGTGATCTCCAGGCTCAGCGCCGGATGCGCCGACACCGCCAGACCCACGCGAACCATGTCGGCATCCGATACCGTTGCGCCGACAGTCAATTCGACCGACTCGGTCTCGAAGCAGCGTTGTATCGACGGCGTGGCATGTACCCGCAAGCCCGGAACCGGCCGCTGACTGCCCAACGAGCACAAGACGGCCAGCAACGGTGCGGCAAACGCGATCAGTTGCCAGCGTGACGCACCCACTGCCAGCACCAGGGCCAGCGCGGCACCGGTGGCCACCGCCTTGGCGAACGGGGATGCCCGCCAATGCATCACAACATCCGCCTCGTAGAGATCGGGGTCGTGCGTCACGTCGGTGTCGCCTCCGGGGCTCGCGGCACCGGCAGCCGCCGCAGCAGCTCCTCCACCACGTCGGCCCCCTGAACTCGGCGCACCCACATCTCGGGTCGCAGTGTGATCCGGTGCGCGATCGCCGACGTGGCCAAGGCCTTGACGTCCTCGGGGATCACGTAGTCGCGGCCGAGCAGCAGGGCGCGGGCCCGGGCGAGCTGGACCAGGTCGAGTTCCGACCGCGGACTGGCCCCCACCGCCACCTGCGGATGGCGCCGGGTTCCGGTGGCCAGCGACACGACGTAGCGCAGCACGTCGTCGTGCACACTGACCTGTTCCACCGCCTCCCGCATCGCCACCAGGTCGTCGGCGTCAACCACCTTGCGCACCGTCGGCAGCGCGGCGCCGCGGTCCAGGCGGCGGCGCAACATGGCCGCCTCCCCCTGCTCGGAGAGATAGCCCAGGCGCAGCCTGATCGCGAACCGGTCGAGTTGCGCCTCCGGCAGCGGATAGGTGCCCTCGTACTCGATCGGGTTGTCGGTGGCGAGCACGATGAACGGCGACGGCAACCGATGCGTGTATCCGTCGATGCTGACCTGACCTTCGGCCATCGCCTCCAGCAGGGCCGCCTGGGTCTTGGGCGGCGTCCGGTTGATCTCGTCGGCCAGCACCAGGTTGGTGAAGATCGGCCCGCGCCGGAACTCGAAACGACCCGAGGACATGTCGTAGACAGTCGTGCCGAGCAGGTCGGCGGGCAGCAGGTCGGGGGTGAACTGCACCCGGATGAAATCCAGTCCGAGCGCGGCCGCGAACGACCGCGCGATCAAGGTCTTGCCCAGGCCCGGCAAGTCCTCGATGAGCACGTGCCCGCCGGCGAGCACCGTGGTCAGAATCAGGGTGAGCGCGGAACGCTTGCCCACGACGGCCCGTTCGATCTCGTCGAGCACCGCGGTGCAGCGTTCCCCGGTGGTGGCCGCCGCACCCGGGAGTCCGGTGCTCATCGCTGCTCCAGGCGACACAGAATCTCTTCCAGCACAGCACGTCCGGGGCCGGACCCGCTGTCGCCGGTGGGCGCGACGTTGCCGGGATCGACCCACGGCCATAACACGTCCCCGAACAACAGCGCCCCGGTGGCGGCGAACGCAGCGGGATCCTTCGCCCTCCCCTGCCCGGTGGAGACCTCGAACCGCCGCGCCAGGATCGGTCGCCAGCGCCGATCCCAGTCAGCTCTGGTCGATTCCGACCAACGGATTCGGGCTTCAGTGCCCGAGCGCCACCGGCGTAGCTCCTCACCGGGCTCGTCGGTAGCCGCCGGGTCTGCGGATGGTACGGAACCTCCGGTGGTCAGCAGGCGCCGGATGCCGAATACCGGCAGCGCGAGCGCGAGGCCCGCCGTCGCGAACAACAGCTGACGCTGATGGGTCATCAAAGCGACCAGCTCGGCGGCAACTATCAGCAGGACACCCTGCAGCGCAATCGTTTTCATCGTTGATTCCGCAATTCCTGCAGAACCTGCTGCAGCGCCGCGATCGCATCGGCACGATCATGCTCGGACATCAGGTGGGCGCTGAAGCGCGCCTCGGTGAACAGTTCCACCAACCGGGTAGCGTTGGCGGCGGGCAGGGCGTGGTGTTCGACTGCTCGTGCCAGCACTTCGGTGGGGGTGTCGAAGGCGCGGGGTGCGATATCGGGAACGGCGCCCAGGTGGCGCTCCATGACTGCGTAACAGGCGATGATCGCCGCTCGTGGCTCACGACTGGGATCGACGATGCGGGCCAGGCCGAGTTCGGCCGCACGAACCAGGTTTTCACCGGCATCGGGTTCGTCCGCCGCCGCCGGAATCACGCTGGCCTCGGTAGCTGTGTACTGGGGGCGCCGGGCGCGCGCGGCAACGACCGCGGTCGCCAGCAGAGCCAGCAGCAGGGTGGCAACGGCCAGCAGATAGACGGGTCCGCCACCGGCCAGTCCGCCCGGTGCGCCCGGCGGCGGCGCGGCCGGTGCTCCCGGCGTGCCCGGCGGCGTCTCACCCGTCCCGGGCACCTCTGTGGCGAGCTCGACGCGGAGCCCGCCACCGAGCTTCGCCAGCATCAGGACCGTCAGCAGCCACAACACCAGCGCCGCCGCGACGATCAGCACCGCGCGCCAGACCGGTCCTCCTCGTGCTCCAGCGGTCAGGGACAACTGGCCGACACTTCCGGGCCCTACGCGTTGATGCCGTGCCCGATGCACGACAGCGACGGCGATGATCGTGCCCGACACCGCCAACAGCGCCGCCAACACAATCGGCTCCAGCGTGCTTGCGGCGCTCATGCGGCGCTGCTCGGGCGGGGCACCGGGAAGGTACCCGCGGGTGGTGGCGCCGGCCGCGAGCAGCAGCGCGCCCAGGGCGATCACTCGCACGGTCGCCCTGTCGCTACCGGCCATCACCGGAGCATCAGTTACCCGGGTTTCCCGCCGTCGCCGCGGCATTCCCCATCCTGGCACGCTAAGGCTGGAAGCGGCCAGGATCGCGCGGACGGCCGGCGTCGTTCAGGCCGGGCCGGTCACCCGGACTTCTCGTCGTGGCCGCCGAACTGCTTGCGCATGGCCGAGAGCACCTTCGCACCGAACTCGAACAGCTGGCGCGAGGCGAATCGCGCGTACAGCGCGGTGGTGAGCACCGGGGCGGGAACGCCCTCATCGATGGCCGCGATAACGGTCCACCGGCCCTCGCCCGAATCGGAGACCCGGCCGGCGAATTCCTCCAACGCCGGCGACTTCTGCAACGCACCGGCGGTCAGATCCAGCAACCAGGAGCCGATTACGCTGCCCCGCCGCCAAACTTCGGTGACCTGCTCGATGTCGATGTCGTACCGATAGAACTCGGGATTGCTCAACGGTGCGGTCTCGGCATCACCCTGCTGGTCCTGCTTGCCGATGTTGGCGTGGTGCAGGATGTTCAGCCCCTCGGCGATCGAGGCCATCATCCCGTACTCGATACCGTTGTGCACCATCTTCACGAAGTGCCCGGCCCCCGACGGACCGCAGTACAGATAGCCGTTCTCGGCCTGCGAGATCTCACCCTCGCGGCCCGGGGTGCGAGGCGCCGCGTCCACCCCCGGAGCCACGGTCGCAAAGATCGGCTCGGCTTGGTCGAACGCCGCCCGATCCCCACCGACCATGAGGCAGTAGCCCCGTTCGCGGCCCCACACCCCACCGCTGGTACCGCAGTCGAGAAGATGAATACCCTTGTTGGCCAATAACTTTGCGTGCGCGATATCGTCACGGTAGTAAGAGTTTCCGCCATCGATCACGATGTCGCCCGCCGACAGGGTGCCGGCGAGTTCTTCGATCACCCCCGTGGTGATGACACCGGCCGGCACCATCACCCACACCACCCGCGGTGCGGACAACTGGGCCGCGAGCTCGGCCAACGACGACACCCCGGTGGTGTTGGCCTCGGTGGCCAAAGCGCTGACCGCGTCGGCGTTGTGGTCATAGACAACGCATTCGTGACCGCCGTCGACGATGCGGCGAACGAGATTGGCGCCCATTCGGCCCAGGCCGATCATCCCCAGTTGCATAACTGTCCTCTCCTACCCTGGCGGGCCGCCGTCGGGCAGCCATGGCTCCTGCCAACTCCGATGGCCGCGCACCAGCGCCTGCGCGGCCTCAGGACCCCACGAACCGCGCTCGTAGGGGTGGACCTTTCCTGGATGTTCGAGCAGCGGCGCGACGATGCGCCAGGTCTCCTCGATGCTGTCCTCCCGGGCGAACAGCCGGCGATCGCCGATCATCGCGGCATGCAACAACCGCTCATAGGGCCGGATCGGTTCGCCCAGGTCACGGGCGAAGGAAGAATCGAGGTGCACGTCGCGCCAGGAGTGCGCGTTCTGATCGTCCGGGGCCACCAGGTGCAACCGCAGTCCCGGATCGGGGTCGATGCGCAAAACGATCTGATTGCGTTGGGCGCGTTCGCGTTGCGGCATAAAGCCCAGCGCCGGGACCCGGCGGGTGAACAACCGGACCTCGGTAACCCGTTGCGGCAGTGCCTTTCCGGCCCGCAGGAAGATCGGCACCCCGGCCCAGCGCCAATTCTCGATCTGCAGACGCAGCGCGACGAACGTCTCGGTTCGCGACCCGTCGGCCACCCCGGAGACGTCGGCGTAACCCCGGTATTGGCCCCGCACGTAATTCGCCGGATCGGCCGGCGGCATCGCCCGGAAGACCTCGACCTTCTTGTCGTTGAGGTCATCCTCGCCGGGACCGACCGGTGGCTCCATCGCGAACAGCGCCAGCACCTGCAACAGGTGGTTCTGCACCACGTCGCGCAACGCACCGACGGCGTCATAAAAGCTGCCGCGCTCCTCGACGCCGAAGTTCTCGGCCATGGTGATGTGGATTTCGGCGATGCTCTTCCGATCCCACAACTCGGCGAGCGTGGTGTTGGCGAATCGCAGATACTCGAGGTCGGCGACCGGCTGCTTGCCCAGAAAGTGGTCCACCCGCAGGATCTGGTCCTCGCGCAGCACGGCACGCAGCCGGGCATTGAGCTCGCGCGCGGAGGCCAGATCGTGGCCGAACGGCTTCTCCACCGCCACTCGGGACCGCTCCAACAGGCCCGCCCGGCCCAGGTTCTCCACAATGGGAGCGAAAAGTGACGGTGGCATCTCCAGGTAGTACAGGCACTGCCGTTCGGCGCCGACCCGTTCGGCGAGCTGCTCGTAGAGAGCGGTATCGGTGACATCACCATGCAGGTAGGACAACCGATTCGCCAGCCGGCGAAACACCGCGTCATCGAACTGCTCGCCGGACTCCCGGATGGCCTCACCGGCCCGGTCGATCAGTTCCTCGACCGTGATGTCGTCGGCGGCCACTCCCAGGATCGCGCAGTCCAGCAGCTTGCGACGCTCCAACCGGTACAGCGCCCGGAACGTCATCTTGCGGGCCAGGTCTCCGGTTATCCCGAAGATCACCACCGAATCCGTCGCCGCCGCCTCCTGTCCGGCCAACTCCGGCACCTCCCCCACGTAGCTTCCCGACCGAAGCTAGTGGACCTGCCTGAACGAACGCTGGTTGCCGGATGGGGCGGGCGGCTCACGCCGCGACGATCACCCGACCTGGGCGATCCCCGGCGGGAAGTAGGGACCGATACCTCCGGTGTAGATACCGGGCTGCCAGCCTCGGGCGCCCAGGCACAGCAGCGGCAGGCCGTCGGGCGACTGCGCGGCCGACTGCGGGTTCGGGCACGGCGAACCGATTTCCTGCACCCCGTAGAGCGGGTAGGAGATCTGCCAGAACCCGGTGTCCTTGGGCGGCCACTGATTGGCGATGAAGTGGCAAGCCAGCGCCTGGCCGTTGGGGCCGTGGCCGTAGATGAAGCGCTCCCAGCTGAAGCAGGCGTCGCCCTGACGCTGGCCATCAACCATGCCCGGCACGTCCCCGGGGTAGGCACCGGCGTCCGGTGCGGCGCTGACAGCGACTGCACCCGCGGCTCCCGCGACGAAAACAGCTGCAGCTAGTTCACGAATCATTCTTCGCCCTCAGTCTGTCGATCCAGGCCACCCATCGGCGACGGGTCAGAGCCTAACGGGTGGTAGTCGCACGTCAGCGCGAATCCGTGGAAACCCCGCGCGCCCGGCCCGCTAGAGTGCCGCGGATGACCGGAACGCAGTGGCAGCTCGACGCATCGCACGGCCAGCTGCTGGTCCGCACCGATGTGGCGGGGCGCGCGGCAAAGATGGGCCATCGGCTCACCATCGTGATGGAACGCTGGGAGGCAACCGTCTCGTGGTCCGGTGACCGACCGACCGCGGTGGAGCTGGTTGTCGAGGTCGATTCACTGCGCGTGTTGCAGGGCGACGGCGGGATGACTCCGCTGACCGCACCGGAGAAGACGCTGATCCGCAGTAACGCGCTCAAATGCCTCGACAGCAAGAAGCATCGACTGATCCGTTTCGGGTCCAGCAGCATCGAACCCACCGGCGACGGCTATCGGCTCACCGGCGAGCTGGAGGTCCACGGCCGAAGCAGGCCGCATGTCGTCGAGCTTGAGGTGACGGACGCCGGCGGTGGCACGCGGCAGCTGAGCGGCGACAGCACGGTGCTCCACAGCGACTTCGGTGTGCGGCGCTATTCGATGCTCATGGGGGCTATGCAGGTCGCCGACGAAGTGACGGTGTCCTTCGCGGCGACCGTCGCGGCCGACCGGACCTGACTCAGCGGCCGGGCAGGCCGTAAAGATGGTGCCGCACGCGTTCCAGCCGCGAGGGGACGCCGTCCGGAGATGATTCCTGCAGGTCCGGGCCGGCCAGCGGCGCATCCCACAGCGAACCGAGGTCGGCGGGCGCCTCTTCCGGGGTCTCGTTCGGGAGCGCGGGGGCCGCAGGG
>NZ_UWOA01000027.1:0-67300 GCF_900604305.1 Mycobacterium sp. P7213 | reverse complement strand
CGTCGACCACGCCGCCGGTCCCGCCCGCCCCGATTCCCGAACCTGTGACCGCGGGCCGTCCCGCCGGGCAGCCCGGCCTGCCGCGCGTCTCGACGGCCGCCGWCGACTGGTTCAGTTCGTCACGACGACTGCGCCTGCACCCCGAGCCCGCCAAACGCAGGCTGCTGCTGCGGATCGGGGCGGCGCTGATCGTGGTCGTCGGGTTGATCGCCTGGATGACGAACCGATCGGGTTCTGACGAACTGGCCGCCGACGCCGACACCTCGCAAACCGCCGCGGGAGCGAGTCAGCCCACGACGACGGTGTCCTCGGCCGAGGCGCAGGCTCGCCTGCTCAAGCTGCTGCCGTCGGGCTATCCCCAGGATGCCTGTACGGCATCCGCGCCGTCGGGCGGGGCCATCGCCGAGGTGACGTGTGGCCGCAACACCGACCCCGGCGGTCCGCCGGCTGCGACCTACACCTTGTTCTCCGACGCCACTGCGCTGCGCCAGAGCTTCGACAACACCGTGCAGGCCACCACCGTCGTCAACTGCCCGGGCCGGATCCAGTCGCCGGGCGCCTGGCATCGCACCGCCACACCGGACAAGACCGCCGGAACACTGCTGTGTGGCATGCGGCAGGGGTCTCCCGTGCTGGTCTGGACCAATGACACCAACCTGGTGATCGGCTCACTGCGGACTGAGCGAAACACGCCCACCCTGGAGCAGTTCTACACCTGGTGGAGTTCGCACTCCTGACCGTCGATCCTGCAGAGGCCAATAAACGCGGCTGTCAAATCCGTTAGGATTTTCGACTTGGAGTCACTGCATCACCCGGCGGTTCAGCGAGGCTCGACGAAGGAGAGGCGAAGCGCCAACCGCCGCAGGAAGCCCGAGATCCAGTCGAACCGAGGAGTCAGCCAATAATGAAGTTCTTCACTACTGCCGTGGCAGCCGCAGGCGCGTTGGCCGCAGCCGGAGCCGTGACCGCCGCAACCGCCAGTGCGGACGTCGGCGACGCCGCCCCCTCGACCCACCCGATCGGCACCCAGGGCACCGTGGAGAACGGCGGTGTCATCCAGGGCTGGACCGTCAGTGACCTGCGGCCCAGCTCCGACGCCATCCCCTACCAGCCGCGCGGCACCCTGTGGGAGGCCACCGCCACCGACGTGGCCATCCAGGGCAACGTCACCCCGGTGATCGCCAACCTCGGCGCGCGCTCAGCGAGCGGTCAGACCTACCCCGCGTTGTTCGGGGTGGCCACCGCGCAGGGCGTGAACCCGGCCAACCTGACGCAAGGCCAGAAGACCACCGGCAAGGTCTACTTCGACGTCACCGGCGACGCGCCCAACAGCGCGGTCTACCAGGGTGCCGGCCAAGACCTGCTGGTCTGGACCCCCGCCGCGCCGACCACACCGGCCGGCGGTTCGTCGGGCCCGGCGGCCACCGGTTCACAGCGGGCCTCCGGTCCGGCGGCCACCGGAACCAAGCCCGGCGCCGAGGGCGCCGCGGCCGCTACCGAGACCACGCCGGCTGCCGCCGGTAGCCAGGGAACCCCGCTGCCCGCGAGCAGCCAGGGCACCCCACTGCCGGCCGAGGCCGGCGGCACTTCCGCCGCGGCCAGCGACTCGGAGGTTCCGGCCGCCACGGGCACCTCGGGGTCACAGACCCAGGCCGGCGCGGGCAGCGCGGAAGCGGCGGCTCCCGCCAGCGGCCCGGCGCCGTCCTCGCAACAGACCCCGGGTACGCCGGCCCAGTCCGAGGCGTCGGCTGCCGCCGGCAGCTCGGGTACGCCGCTCCCCGCGGAGGCGCCCGGCGCGTCGACGACGGAAGCGACCGGCACGGCTGGTACCGCGGGTACCGGTTCGGAAGGCACCACGTCGGCCGGCGCCGGAAACCAGGGCACGCCGATTCCGGCCGCCACCGCCGGTACTCCGGCAGCCAACGGCGCGAACGGCTCGACCACATCGAACTGACCGAAGTTCATCGCCAGTGCGGCCCGGCCTCGCTACCGCGAGCCGGGCCGCACTCGTTCCTGGGTAGCCTGGTCCCCAGCCCGTTACGATTGCAGTACTTGAGTACCAATTTGTCGGCATGCAGCCGATTTGAGGAGACAGTCCCATGAAGTCCATCTCGACCGCCCTGGCCGCGGGAGCACTGGCCGCCGCGGGCGCCCTCAGCATCGGGATCGCCGGCGCGGACCCTGACCCGGCGCCCGCCCCTGTCACCCACCCGATCGGCACCCAGGGCACCGTTCCCGAAGGCCCCGGGGTGCATGGCTGGACGATCACCGATCTGCGCCCCAGCTCGGACGCTATCCCCTACCAGCCCCGCGGCGCCCTGTGGGAGGCCACCGCCACCGACGAGGCGATCCAGGGCACCGTTTTCCCGATCGTCGCCAACCTCAGCGCCCGTTCGGCCAGCGGCCAGAACTACCAGGCTTTGTTCACCGTGCCCACCGCGCAGGGCATCGCTCCGGCCGCCCTGACTCAAGGCCAAAAGACCAGCGGCAAGGTCTATTTCGACGTCACCGGCGACGCCCCGAACACCCTGGTGTACCAAACCGGCGGCGCGGACCTGATTCGCTGGGTGATCCCGGCTCCGCAGGCACCGGCGCCCGCCGGCGGCGCTCAACTCCCGGCGAGCGGTGGCAGCAACCGGGCCCCCGCTGCACCGGCTCGCCCCCCGGCGTCGCGGCCCGCGCAACCCGCACCGTCGGCTCCGCCGTCCGGCAGCTCGGGGACTCCGCTGCCCGAGGGCAGTTCCGGCACACCACTGCCCTGATTCAGCGGCTGCTCACAGCCCGAACTGGTCGTCGATCAGCCCGAGCCAGATCTGGGCCGCGTCAATGGCGACCTTCTCGCTGATGAACGCGTGCTGGGTCCCGGTGTAGATGTCTCGGAATGCTCGCTCGAGGCGGCTGCCTTCGCGGATCGCCGTGGTTCCGGCCGCCAGATGTGCCCACTCGGCGCAGCTTCTGGCGGTATCGGTGGCGTAGACGGCTGCCACCCGCATGTCGGCCCGCAGTAGTGGCGTCAGGTCTTCGCCTGCCGCGACGGCGGTTTCGGCTGTGGTGAAGGCCTCGAGCACCAGCAAGCGAGCGGCCCGCCACGCGGCGACGTGGTGTGCCAGATCCTTCTGAAACGTAGGACGGCTGGCCAACGCCGCCATGTCGCTCATCCGGTACTTGGTGGCTGCCAGCTCGGTCAAGTCGTCGAGCATGCTTTTGGCCACACCGAGCGCCCAGGATGCGTGGCCCGCGGCGGTCACCGGCATCAGGCCCATCCGAGCTGCCGGCGAGGCTCCTCGAAGGGGGGAACGGCAGAACAGTGGAAAGGTCCGGCTCCCTGGTACGAACACGTCCTGGGCGCTGTAGTCGTAGGAGCCGGTTCCCTTGAGCCCCTGGACATGCCAGCCGTCGTTGAAGGAGATCTGCGCACGTGGGAGCACCGCGACCTGCATGTCGGGTATTCCGTCGCTGACCCAGCGCATCTCGCCGTCGTCCATCGGGAGGAAGCCGGCCGCCACATATTGGGAGTGGCCGATACCCGAGCCGAAGCTCCACGATCCGCTCAACCGGTAGCCGCCGTCGACGGCAACGCCCTGGCCGTTGGGGAAGTATTGGCCGCCCAGTGTGACGTGATTGTCGTGGGAAGTGAACACCTCAGCGAAACCGTCGTCGGGCAGGTACGCGGCCGCCGCGAACGACGAGGGCATGTTGGCGATACCAACCCAGCCGAATGAGCCGTCCTGCCATGCCATTTCGATCCAGGTCTCGATCATCTCGGCGAACGACGGCTCGGCGCCGCCGGCGGCGGCGGGATTGAACGCCGACATCAAGCCGGTGCGCCACATCTCGTCGACGATGGGATCGGTCAGCGTGCGACGCTGCTCGGATGCGACGGCCTCGGCCGCCACCAGCTCGCGCATGCCGCGCGCCAGCGCGGCAAGGCCGCCGGGCTTGCTCACCTGCGAAATCTCCCGGCGAATCCGCGCAGCGGCAGGTCCGCACTGGTCAGCAGGCCCGGCGGCGCCGCCACCACCGACTTGATCGCGTTGAGGGCGGGCAATCCGGTCACGGTCATGCCGATCGAGGCGAAGTTGTCCGGGTTGGAAAGGTCCACACCGGGTTTGGGAAAGATCATGTGCTTGTTGTAGACGCACGGATCGCCGGTGACCCGGGTGATGTAGCAGCCCTTGATGTTCCAGTTCGGCTCGGTGAACGGCGTCATCTGCCACTCCAGGTGCGTCTCCACCCGCGGCACGCCGTTGACCATGCCCTGGTACTTGATGTAGTTGCCGCCCAAGGAGCCCTTGGGCAGGGTGTACCAGCCCAGGTCGACGTCCCTTGTGCAGGCGCCCAATTCGTAGCTGAACGTGACCTCGTCGAGAGTCAGGTCGAAGCAGTCCGCCATCATCAACACACTGTCGGCGAACACCCGGGTGAACTTCTCCAGCTTGGCCGGGATCTCCGGATCATCCACCGGCTGGCCGTAGCCCACCTCGATCCAGGTGTCCTTGGAATGGTGGCAGGACACGTCCACCGACTCGATGGTGGTGATGTTCTCGATCTCGGCGACATCGGCCGAACACACCACGCCCAGAATCTGATTGACTCCCGGATTCATCCCGGTGCCGTAGAAGGTCGCACCGCCCTTCGCGCACGCCTCGGCCAGCAGCTGCGTCACCGGCTTGCCCGACGGGTGGGGGTGGTTGGTGTCGCGGTGCCAGCCGGTGATCCAGTCGGCTGTGGTGACGATGTTGATGCCCGCTTCCAGGATCGCGACGTAGAGGTCCTCGTCGGGGAACACCCCGTGAAACGTCAGGACGTCGGGCTTGGCGGCGATGATCTCTTCGACGCTCCCGGTCGCGATGACACCGTTGGGCGCGATCCCGGCCAGCTCGCCGGTGTCTTTGCCGATCTTTTCCGGCGAATAGCAGTGCACGCCCACCAGTTCGAGGTCGTCGCGGGCGGCGAACCGCCGGATCATCTCGGTTCCGACGTTGCCGGTGGCGACCTGGAAGACCCGGATGGGTGCGGCGGTTGTGTTCATGCGGGGGAACCTCTCTGCGCTGTGAGTTCAGCGACCTCAGCGGCACTGCCACCGATGCCGTCGGGATAGAACTGTTTGGCCCACTGCCGAATTGCGGTGAAGCCCTCGTATTCGGCGGTCGCCAGCGCCGGCGGATCCGAGTAGCGCTGATGCGACCAGATGTGGATGTCCTGTTCGAACTGGCGGATGACTTCACGCCCGAAATCGGCCGCCCGGGCCTCGGCCCGCGTCGGGTCGCCGGGTTTATGCGGCGGTCCCGGCTTCGCCTCTCCTCCGTCGGGCCTCGCCGAACCGCCGGACGGTGAGCGGCCGATGTAGACCATGAAGCGGACGTCGGAGGTGGAGTCGTCGACGGGCGTGATCGCCGAGATGGTGCGGTTGTCGATCATCCCCCAGCTCTTGGTAACCGCAATCCCCAAGCCGCCGTTGATGGCTTCCACGCCACTGTTGACGTCCTCGATCTTCTGGCCGTCGTCGCCTTCGAAGGTGATGGTGAAGTCGACGTAGGACACCGGTTCGGCGAAATCGTGCCGGGTGAAGACAGGCACGATGGGGGTCTGGTGCACGTACTTGAAGTGGGCGAAGTCCACCCCGTTCTCCAACACGTACTGCGGGTGCAGCTCAAGTCTCGAGCGGTACAGCCGCTGTTGCGGGTAGTAATCGGCGGCACTGCGATCGTCGAAGCTGGCGAAGACATCCGGTGCGTCGAAGAACGGCGCGCGCCCCTGCGCGTCGTTCCAGATGTAGACCGACTCGTTGCGTTCGGTGACCGGATAGGTGGTGATCCGTCGGCCGCGGTTGGGCTTGTCCTGGTATGGGATGCAGACGTTGCGGCCCTGGGAGTTCCACTGCCAGCCGTGGAACGGGCATTGCAGAACCTCGCCGTGAACGGTGCCGCCGAATCCCAGGTGCGCGCCGAGGTGTTCGCAGTAGGCGTTCATCACGGTGAGCTGACCCGACTCAGCCCGCCAGGCCACCATCTCCCGGCCGAAGTACTTCATGGTGTGAACATCGCCGATGCCGATCTCGTCGGACCAGGCGACTTGAAACCAGCCTGTCGGGTTCATCGACAACGGCGGTTTGGCCATGTCAACGTGTCCTCTCTGTGGTCTCCGAGCGGGCCGACTGTCGCAGCATAGTGCGCCTCGAAGAAGAATCATAGTGGGCACTATGTAAACGTTGTTAGGATTCCCCGGATGGCTCAATCAGAGACGCGGCGCAGCAATAAGCGGGGGCTGGCAACCCGCGAGGCGATGCTGGACGCCGCGGTGCGCTCGCTGGCCACCGGGGACCCCGGCGCGGTGTCGGCCAGCCGGATCGCCAAGGAGAGCGGCGCCACCTGGGGCGCGGTGCAGTATCAGTTCGGCGACGTCGACGGGTTCTGGGCAGCGGTGTTGCACCGCACCGCCGAACGCCGCGACGCCGCGATCTCGGCGTTCGGCAGCGTGAAATCGGATGCGCCGCTGCGGGAACGGGTCGCGGCCATCATCGACACGCTCTACGACGGGCTGGCGTCACCGGATTCACGCGCCATCGAGAACCTGCGCGCCGCACTCCCCCGCGACCACCGTGAATTGGAACGGCTCTACCCGCGCACCGCAGCCGAGTTGCACTCCTGGGGTAAGAGCTGGCTGACGACGTGCCATGCGGCCTTCGCCGATCTCGGCGTCGACCCCCAGCGGGTGCGGGAGGTGGCCGCGCTCATCCCGGGTGCCATGCGCGGGTTGGTCTCCGAGCGCCAACTGGGCTCCTATGCCGACCTGGACGAGGCCCGCCGCGGCCTGACCAATGCGCTGGCGGCGTATCTCGAGCAGTCCCGGCCCGGCTGAAATCGGGGGCTGCGCAAATCGGGCGGCCACGCAAGGATGTGATGGTGTTTGGTCTCGTCGTTGTTGTCACACTTGTCGCCACCGTGCTCGGCGGCACGATTGTGGGCAAGCGGTATCGCGTCGGCCCCCCGGTGTTGCTCATCCTGCTCGGCGGCATGCTGGGCCTGATTCCCAGCTTCGGCGAAACCCAGCTCGACGGGGAGATCGTGTTGCTGCTGTTCCTGCCGGCAATCCTGTACTGGGAGAGCATGAACACCAGCTTCCGGGAGATCCGGGCGAACCTGCGGGTAATCGTGCTCATCAGTGTCGGCCTGGTGATTGCGACCGCGGTGGCGGTGTCCTGGACGGCACGATCGCTGGGCATGGAACAACATGCGGCGTCGGTTCTGGGCGCCGTGCTCTCGCCCACCGATGCCGCCGCGGTAGCCGGGCTGGCGAAGAAACTGCCCCGCCGGCCGCTGACCGTGCTGCGCGCCGAAAGCATCATCAACGACGGCACCGCGCTGGTGCTGTTCGCGGTGACGGTCGCGGTCGCCACCGGCAGCCCCGCGATCGGCCCCGTCGACCTGGTGGGCCGATTCGTCGGCTCGTACCTCGGCGGTATCGCGGCCGGACTGCTGGTGGGTGCGGCGGTCACCCTGCTGCGCCGCCGCATCGACGCGCCGCTCGAGGAAGGCGCCCTGAGCCTGTTGACGCCGTTCGCGGCGTTCCTGCTCGCCCAGACTTTTCACTGCAGCGGCGTCGTCGCGGTGCTGGTGTCGGCACTGGTGCTGTCCTACGTCGGCCCGCGAGTGATCGGAGCTCGTTCGCGGCTGCAGGCATTCGCTTTCTGGGACATGGCGACGTTTCTGATCAATGGCTCACTGTGGGTGTTCGTCGGCGTCCAGATTCCCGGTGCGGTGCACGGGATCGAAAATGTCGGCGACGGCATTCCGCATGCCACGGTGCTGGCCCTCGCTGTCACCGGTGTCGTCATCGTGACAAGAATCGCCTGGTCGGAAATCACCAGCATGCTCGTGCGCACCCTGGACCGGCGTGCCGTGCAGCGCGCCCGTCGGGTGGACTGGCGCCAGCGCGCGGTATCGAGTTGGGCGGGCTTCCGTGGCGCGGTCTCCCTGGCCGCCGCGCTGGCCGTCCCGTTGACCACCCACGCGGGCACCCCCTTTCCGGATCGCAACCTGATCATCTACGTGGTCACCTTCGTCATCCTGGTGACAGTGCTGGTCCAGGGAAGCACCCTGCCCGCCGTCGTTCGATGGGCGCGGATGCCCGAGGACACAGCGCACGCCGAGGAGTTGCAGCTGGCGCGGACCCGAGCTGCCGAGGCCGCCCTGACAGCGTTGCCGCGGGTGACCGACGAACTCGACGTCGACCCGGATCTGGCGGCTCGGCTGCTCAAGGAGTACCAGGATCAGGCCGAGCTGGTGGCGGTGGCCGATCAGCCCAACGCGGCCACCGAACGTGACGACATGGCGCGCCGGGTGCACCTGAGGGTCCTTGAGCACAAGCGCGGTGCCGTCACCGAGCTGCGCGACCGAAATCAGATCGACGACATCGTGTTACGCGAGCTGCAGGCGGAAATGGACCTGGAGGAAGTGCGCCTACTGGGGCCGGCCGACGCCGAATAGCTACCGGAGAAGTCGATGTACACAGTCTGCCGACATCGATCCCGGTCGGTGGCGACAGGGTGGCCGCGGACCACTACTATCCACTCCGTGAGCGATTCCTCGGCCCGACGACTGCGACTCGCAAGTTCAGGCACTGTACTGGCGGCCGTCTTGCTGACCGCTCCCGTTGTCATTCCCGCGGGAACACCCGGTGCGGTCGCACCGGCCGGCGCGGCCTGCCCCGACGTCGAAGTGGTGTTCGCCCGTGGGCGTCTGGAATCGCCCGGGGCCGGCGCGGTCGGCAACGCCTTCGTCAGCGCGCTGCGCTCCAAGACCTCCAAATACGTCAGCTTGTATGCGGTGAACTACCCCGCTGACAATGAGATCGACCGGGGCGCCAACGACATGAGCGCCCACATCCAGAACACCATCAACGGATGTCCCAACACCCGCATCGTGGCCGGGGGATACTCGCTGGGCGCGGCCGTCACCGACGTCGTGCTCGCGGTCCCCTTCTCGGCGTTCGGCTTCACCAATCCCCTGCCACCGGGCGCCGACGAGCACATCGCCGCGGTGGCCCTCTTCGGCAACGGCAGCCAATGGGTCGGACCCATCACGAACTTCAACCCGATCTACAACGATCGGACCATCGAGCAGTGCCACGGCGCCGACCCGATCTGCAACCCGGCCGACCCGAACACCTGGGAAGAGAACTGGCCGCAACACCTGGCCAGCGCCTACATCTCGTCAGGCATGGTCAACCAAGCAGCTGACTTCGTCGCCGGAAAGCTGTAGCCGCTCTGCGCTGACCGCCGCCGTCAGCCCTTCGAGAGTTCGGCGGCCTTGCGGCCCAGGCCACGAAATCCCGCGCAGGGCTCCTTGGCTCCGATCGCGAACGGCAGCGCCTTCCACCGAAACCGCATCCTGCCGCGAAATCCCATGGAGTCTGGCGGCGGTTCTACCGCCGACTTCGCCAGGTCCAGATAGTACGTCGACGTTTGGCCCAGGCCTTCGAAGTCGTGCACCAGTGGTGTGCACACCGCCCGAACCGGTTCGTCAAGCCGCTGCGCGATGGCATCGGTCATCAAGACGTATTCCGGAACCGGCACCAGGTTCTTGAGCATCCGGTGCACCAGGATGACGTCGACGCCGGCAAGTTCGGTGTGGCGCTTGACCTTCTGCTCGGCCACCTCGCCCTCGTGCGCGACGAACTTCAGCGAGAGATTCATCAGCTGCTCGCAGCTTTCGCAGTGACAGTTGCGGCCATTCTCGATAAGGGCCCGACGATTCAGGAAGGCCTGGTGCATCCGCGACAACCGCTCGCTGACCAAGACCTGGGCATCGCCGTTGGGCGCCCAGAAAAAGGCGGCGTCGCCCTCCAGCTTCGCCAGCTTCATGCCCTTGGCGGCGTCGATGACTGATTCCAGCAGCGTGGCCACTGCCAGCTGGGCATGCACCAGATGGGTCCGGTTCCAGTTCATGTAGGCGGTGTATCCGCCGATGTCGGCAATGACGAGCACCGCGCGCCGGATGGCCATGAGCTCAACAGTCTAGTCCGGGTAGCTATCCGTAACCACGTTTCACCAGATGCCGTGCGCCGGCCTCCATGGCAGCTGGGCCGGCCACCTCGAAGCCGAATGCGTTGGCCAACCGATCGGTGATGTTGAAGGCCAGGCCGACCGCCAGTGCGTCTTTGACCTGCCCGGGTGTGACGCCGGCTGCCAGCACGGCACGTACGTCGTCGGCGTCGACGCGGTGCCGGCGTGTCAGTTTGTCGAGCAGGCGAAGGGTGGCCCGCAGCTCTTCGGGGATCGGGGCGGTGTCCAGATCGGCGAGGGTGGCGGCCGCGGTCTCGTCGTCGTAGCAGATGTTGGAGGTGGCCGTGTGCGCGGCGACGCAGAACGGGCAGTCGTTGGCCTTCGAGACGTAGGCGGCCATCAGTTCCCGCTCCCCGATGGTCCACGCCGATGGCCCGCGCATCGCCTCGTTGGTCAGGGGCCCACCGCCGTAGAAGTCCGGGCGATAGAAAGCGAGCTTGACGGCGTCGACCACGGGCTGGCGTGAGATCAGCCGAATGATTCCCAGCAGGGCCTTGGTGCGCAACCGGTGGCCGCGATCGAGGATGGCCAGCCTCATGGCGCTCCGCGGTCCGCGGTGGCATCGGCGAGCGCTTCCAGCGCGCTGGCGTACTGCCGGGTGGCCTGGCCGACCGCGGCGCACACCGCGATCTCGAAGATCTGGTCTTCGCTCAGACCTGCGGCTCCGACCGCGGCAACGTCCTCGTCGGTCACCTCGTAGGAGCGCAGGGTCACCTTGTCGACCAGGGTGCTGAGCGGTTCCTCGAGTCCGGCGTTGTCGTAAGCCGCTCGGCGCAATTCGAGGGGCGCTGTCCCGCCCCGACCCAGAACGCGGCCGAGCAGCGCTTGATGCAGTTCGGTGATGTCGGACATGACGTTTCGTGGACCTCCTCCCCCGCGCAGGGCCACATCGGTTGGTCACTGCCGTCCATTGTGCGACCGCAGGGCCCTTTCGGTCCAGATCAGTGCGACAGATCCGCCGGCGGGGTGTCGACGAGGCCGGCATCGGGTGCTCCCGACATGCGCAGCAGACCGCGCACAACGCGGATGACCAGCAGCCAGGAGCGCGGGGCACGCAAGTTGATGCCAGCGATCAGCTGTTTGACCATGGACAGCGTGTCGAAGTAGATACGCTCGATCGCCAGGTTCTCCTGCTCGTCGAAGACGAAGTAGGCGGTCATCCGGGTGCGGTGGCGTGATCCGGTGGCCGGAACCGTGCCTAAGGGTCCCAGATGTGTTCCGGTCAGCCAGAATTCGACGATCACTGCGTCGGCACTGTGACGCAGTGCGATGATCTCGTGGTTCTGGTCCGGGAATGCCACTCGGGTGTCGTGGTAGTAGCCGCGCACTTCCGCGTCGCCGTCGTGCACGGTCAGCGTCGGGATGATCTCGTAGTGGGGGTGGCCGAACGTGGCGAGCACGTCGTCCCAGTGCTGACGTACTTCGTCCCGAAAATGGTCGAGTACCAGCTGCTCACGGGCGCGCAAGACCTCGATGGACGGGATGGCGTAGCGGTTGGTCACGGTGTCCCCCTCATGGAGTCAGACGTTGTCCTGCACGCGCTCCTCTTACTCGTGGCTCGCCTGCCGATACTGCCGCAACTCGGCGCGCACCGCCGCATCGAATGCCCGGTCCAGACTGGCGTGCGCCGCCCGTCGGGCCACCCTGCGCATGGCGTTGACCAGGTCGGCAGCCCAGGCGAGTTCGTCGTCATTGGCCGGTAACCACCCGGGCCCGCGCTGGCGGACCACCTCGGCATGTCCGCTGCGGGTCAGAAGTCCGGCCGCATCGTCCAACTTCTGGTCGACGGCAATCACGGTCTCCAGCATCACCGCCAAGGGCATCCCCCGCGACATCAGCGTGGCGAGATCATCGATCTGATCGGTGTCGGTCACCCGGTAGACGTCGTCGGTGTCGGTCGGCTCGATGACTCCACTGGCGGTCAGGCGCCGCAACAAGGGGGCGTCCAACTGGCCCAGCCGCGCCTCCAATTGTTCGCGCGTCATCGTCCTCGACACCGGACGCGACCATGGCGCAGTCACCAACTCTCCCAGATCAGCCAGATCCAGGACCTCGACCAAAGCCTCACCACGCTGCAATCCGGTCAGGAACTTTAGGATGTGTTTGACCGTGAATCCCTCGCCGAGCAAACGGATGATCGCCTGCAACTGCTTGAGGTGCCGGTCGGTGTAGATCGCCACCCGGCCGCGGCGCTGGGGCCGGGGCAGCAGGCCGCTTTCCTGGTACACCCGGACGTTGCGAGTGGTGGTCCCAGCCTGTCTCGCAAGATCGTCGATCCGGTACTCGGTCACTACCACATCCTAGGCAGTCAGGACCGGGTCGCTGCGGGTCTTCTCGGCGGTGATCTTGAAGTCTTCCAGCTCCAGCGTCTTGAGTTGGTTGACGAATTGCGTGGCGAAGCCCGGGAACATGGTGGCGTTGAAACCGTCCTCGGTCAGATACCAGCTCTGGCATCCGGAATTCCACGTGGTGGTCTTCAGGCGCCGCTGGATGTCCTGGTTGTAGCGGTCCTGCACCTCGGGCCGCACGTCGAGCGACTTCCATTGGTACTGCAGTAGTTTCGAGATCGCGCCGACGATATAGTCGATCTGCGCCTCCATGTAGACCAGAGCCGAGCTGTGGCCGGGTCCGGAGTTCGGCCCGAAGGTGAAGAACAGGTTCGGATAACCCGATACCGCGACACTACGGTAGGCGTAGGCACCCCTGCTCCACTCCGAAGCCAGGTCACGGCCATCGATTCCGGTGATCGGAATCGGGGTGCCGGTTTTGGACACCTCGAATCCGGTGGCGAACACGATGGCGTCGAACTGGTGCTCGATGCCTTCGACGGTGCGAATCCCCTGGGGCGACAACCGAGCGATGGGCCAGGTGACCAGCTTGCAGTTGTCCTTCTGCAGCGCTGGATAGTAGTCACTGGTCATCAGCAGGCGCTTGCAGCCGGCGGAGAAGTCCGGTGTGAGCTGTCGGCGCAGCCACGGATCCTTCACCTGCGCGCGCAGGTTCGCCAGGCTCAAGGCCTCCACGAGCCGGGTGAACGGGCTGTCCCACACCACGCCGACCGCAACAGACTCATGGCCCCAGAACCAGGCGGACCGCATCAGCTTCTCGGCCAGCGGCACATCCTTGTAGATCTTCTTCAGCCAGCCACTGGTCGCTGTGTTGAGCCGCGGCAGCACCCATCCCGGGGTGCGCTGGAACACCTTGACCGACTCCGCCACCTTGACCAGTTCGGGGATGATCTGCACCCCGCTGGCGCCGGTGCCGACCACGGCCACCTTCTTGCCGGTGAAGTCGTAGTCGTGATCCCAGCGGGCGCTGTGGATCGTGTGCCCCTCGTAGTCCGCCAGGCCGGGGATATTCGGGAAGCTGGCGTTAGCCAGTGGCCCGGAGGCGAGGATGACGGACTTGGCCCGCACGGCTTCCCGGCCATCCAGGTCGATGGTCCACTCACCGGCGTCCGCGTCGTAGCTGATCCCGGAGACGTCGTGTTCGAACCGGATATACGGCGCGATCCCGAAGGATTCGACCATGGTGTCGATATAGCCGAGGATCTCCGCGCTGCCCGAGTAGGTGTGCGACCAGTCGGGGTTGGGAGCGAAGCTGTAGGAGTACAACCGCGACGGGATGTCGCAGGCCGCACCCGGGTAGGTGTTGTCGCGCCAGGTCCCACCGACCCGCGTACCGCGTTCGAGGAGGACGAAGTCGGTGATTCCCTGGTCTTTGAGGCGAATGGCGGCACCGATGCCGGCGAAGCCGGCGCCGATGATGGCTGTTGAGATAGTCACAGTGATCGTTCCTCTTACTTACGCGACCGGCTCGTAGGTCAGTTCCTGCGACCAGGTGGGGGTGTTGTGCACCAGCGCGGGCGGGATGATGCCGGTGATCCTGACCAGGGAATCGGCCAGCCAGTGGTACTTCGAGCTGCGGTCGATAACCTTCTTGCCGTGCCAGGAGATCAACTGATACATCGGCACCCGGCGCGCGAAAGAGCTTCGTTCGCCGACGCTTTGGAAGCGTCGCATGGCCTGGTAGAGGCGTTCCTCGTTGACGCCCATCGCCACGATGTTGTCGCGCATCTTGTTCAGCAGCGGGAAGTAGCTCAAGGTGCCGAGCAGCAGCGCGGGGTTCATCCAGCTGCCCACCAACTCGACGGCCAGCTTCCGAATGCCGGCGTGGCCCAGGATGTCCATCACCTCGAAGTCGACCGCCAGGTGACGCGACTCGTCTGAGTTGATCCGCTTGAAAACCTCTTGAGCCACCGGGTCTTTGACCTCGTCGGTGATGAACTTGATCAGCGCGCCGTCCAGGGCCACTTCCAGCATGGGGATGACGGTGCCCAGGATCGACAGCGACATGCTGTCGGAGAACTTGTCCAGCCAGGTGATCACCAACTGGACGTTGACGCTCGGAGCCGGAATTTCGTCGTCGTCCAGCATCCCCCACCGTCGCATCAACGCGAGCTCGGCGTTGGCGTGCTTCTGCTCCTCGGCGTGGAAGTGCTCGTAGATGCTCTTCAGGGTCGGGGTGGGAGCCTTCTTGGCGAGCGCCGCAAAGCCCCGGGCGCCGACGTTCTCGATCCACATCAGGTCGGTCATGAAGGGCTTGAGCTTGGCCCACAGCTCCGGCTCGATCAGCTCGGCTCCGGGGGCGTCCCAATCGATGTCGACCAAGGCCCACTGCTTGTCCTTGATCTTCTGCAGCATGTCGTCGAGGTTCATCGCCATGATCAGTTCTTTCCTTTCACAAGACGGTCATTCGCAGGTCAGTTCCGGGGAAGGAGGCGCGCAAGCAGCCGCCGCGAGCTCGTCGGATCGCTGGTCGGCGTAGACACCGGCGATGAAGGCCGCCACGCGGCGCAACGCGGGCTTTGCCTCCGGGGCCAGCCGCGGCAGCGCCTGGAAGACATGCACCATCCCCGGCCATACCTCCAAGGTGGAAGCTCCGCCGTTTCGGCGTATCTCGGTGTCCAGGTGGCGCGCGTCGGCGCTGAGGATCTCGAAGCCACCTACCTGGGTGAACACCGGCGGCAGCCGATCCGCCCGGGCGAAGTCGAGCCGGAGGCGCACATGGTCGGGGTCTTGGCCCCGCACGTAGAGCTCCACCAGCCGGCGCGCCGAGGCCGCCGACACCGCGGGGTCACGCCGCACCTTCTCCTGCTGCTCGGCGAGCTTGAGCGTGAGGTCGATCAACGGCGAGAACAGCACGACCCCGGCCGGTTGAAACCCCGGCTCATCGGCATGTGCGAGCAACATGTCGCAGCTCAGGTGGCCGCCTGCGGAGTCCGCACCGATCACGACCTCGGCGGCGGCATACCCCTGAGCCAGCAACCACCGGTAGCCGGCTTCGACATCGTCGGCGGCCGCCGGGAACGGGTTCTCGGGAGCCAAGCGGTAGTCCACGGAGAACATCGGCAGGCCGGTTGCCTCCGAGAGCCTGGCGACCAGCTTGCGGTGGGTCCGCGTCGAGCACAACACGTATCCGCTGCCGTGCACGTAGTACCCCGCCCGCCGGCCGAACTCGACTCCGGGGCCGAGCACCCATTCGCCGCGCACCCCTGCCTCGCGCACCGGAATGACCCGGGTGCCGGCCGGCGTAGAGCCGAGAGTTCCCATGATGGTGGCGATCAGACCGCGCGCGAACGCGATACCCGGTCGATTCATTGGAATCATGTTGTTCAGAACGTGCAACGTCCAGCGCGTGGACGTGCCGGCCACCACGGCGCGCATCGACGCGCGCGTGGGCACCGGCGGCAGGGGCAAACCATCGGGTTTCGTCACGCCACATACAACACCAACTATTGTGCCATTTGTCAATGGCACGATTGGCGATGTAGGCGTAGCGGCCGGAGTCAGGAGACCGTGACCGGGCCCAACAGCTCGGGCACTTCGGCCTGGTACGGCGGCAGGCTCGGTATGGCCGGCCTGAGTTGGGTCGACGGGGCCGGCGGAGGCGTGGATCCCATACTCCAGTTGCCGTCGTTGCCGGCGGTGTAGGCCAGCCAGACCCGGTCGACACCGGCTTGGGCCTTGGCTGCCTTGAGCAGTTCGTTCTGATACCCGGTGCGGGGTACCGCGAATGCGCCCTGCCCGACGCATGCCAGGGCACCACCGGCGAACTGGCCGGCGCCGGAACTGATGCGCCAGCCGTCAGGAGCCTGGCAGGCGTAGTGCAGGAACTGGCCGCAGGCCTCCGCCTGGAAGCGACCGTCGCCATTATGCACGGCGCATTGCTGGGTGGGGCTGGACAGCGGCTGACCGTAGGACCAGCTCCAGGCGAAGCCCGCCAACTGGTCGGCCTGTGGGTCCACAAAGTTCGGGCCGGGCGCGTTGGCACCGCATTTCATCATCTCGTGGATATCGGCGGACGTCATCGGCTGGGCGTTGCCGCCGCCGGCGAGCACATCGACCAGCGTGCTGGAGTCGAAGAACCGCGTGTAGGAACTTTCGTACTGCGCTCTGCTGAAGTAACAGTCCGGGTACTGCACGGTGACCGGCCTGCCCTTCTCCGCCACATTGCTGTCGTTGAACCCGAGCGCGTCCCACGCCGCATTCCGGCCACACCCGCTGTTGGTGAAGAGCAACACCTGCTTGCCGCTCGCCAGGATCTGGGCCATGGTGACGCCCAGCGGGATCGGCTGGGTGTCGCAGGATGAGCCGGGCTGCACCTGAGAGGGGCGGAACAACAGGTCACGCGCGGAGGTATTGCCCAGCGTGCTCTCGATGACCGCAGCCCCGGCAGGCAGCGACTTGGTGGTGTCATCGACCGGGTCGTCGAGCCGATTCTCGATGTAGAGGACCACCACCTGGTCGGGGTGCGCATCCAGCCAGCGCCTGATCTGCTGCAAGCCCGAGACCGCGGGCTGTTCGAAGGTGCAGCCCAGGTGGTTGTCGAAGCCGTGACACAGAATGGGTGCGTAGCCGCCGGGGGCGCCCAGGCTCGGATACCAGTGCAGGTCGAGCTCAAGGAACCTCATGTCCAAGTCGAGTTGATCGACCAATGAATAGAGCTGGTCGGGGTCCATGCCCGACAACGTCGGCGGCACGTTGGCATTGGTGTAGTTGAAAGAGTTATGGGTGGCGGGGATCTGGGCCTCCCCCAGCGGCAGCGTCATGCTCAGCCGGTACTGCTGTACCAGCGCCTTGTGGACCGGACCGGCCAGGTAGTTCTGCACCGACCGCTGGCCGATGGGGCTGCCGTTGCGCAGCGCGCAATAGTCGATCGGGCCATTGATCACCCGACACTGGCTGGCCACCAGTTGCGCCGCTGCGTCGAGCGTCTTACAGGTCGCCGCCAGCTGCCCGGTGGCGACATCGAAGCAGGCGCTGATCAGCCCGTGCTTGTTCCCGCCGAACCAGCTGCACGCCTCGACGGAACCGACTGTGCTGCAAGCGTTCACGATCGGGTTCGTGACATCGCCGATCGCCTTGCACACCGGGGTGAAGGCCGGACCCAAGTCGGTACAGGCGGTAGCCAGCGACGGCGGAGCGGAGGACGGGGACATCACGGTGATACCGACGGTGGCCGGCGTCGAGACCGTCACGCCGTCGGTGGTGGCGTAGCTGAAGGCGTCGGTGCCGACGAAGCCGTTGGCCGGGGTATAGGTGAAGGTAGCGCCCGTGATCGTCGCCGTGCCGTTCGCGGGAGGGCTGACGATGGCGAACTGCGTGGCCGGGTTCGCCGGAACGGCAACCAGTCCGGCGCTGACCGGACTGGCGGTGGTGGTCACCGCCACCACGTTCTGCGGCTCCGCGCTGGCCGCCGACGCCAGTCCGGGAAGTCCCACCGCGGTCCCCGCCCAAGCGATGAGCACCGACAACACGGCGAGGATCGCCGTCCAGCGCAGGCGGCGCGTTGCGGTGGTGGTAGCGGCCGGCCACCGGAAGTGGCGCCGAGAACGCTCAATTGCCGCCCCAAAGACCACCGACCAAACTCCTTATTCGGTTACGACACCGACTCGCTCTCGGAACACTCAGGCAACTTCCGTAACAATGGGCAACAGAAATCACACCGGCAACACGACACGATCACAGATCGGGCTCAATGAATTCTTCGGCTTAACTTGGCTTGCGCTCACTCAAAGGAGCGCGCCGTTCCCTCCGGCGCGAACGCCGACTGGCTCAGAAGTCCAGAAGTAGAGCGCTCGGCTCGACCACGTCCCCCAGGTCGAAGTCGCCGAGGTCCGGCGGCGGCGAACCATCGATCGGCGAGTACGAAGCACCGATCGACTCGGCGACAGCGCGCGGCAGATAGTTCACCAGGGCATCGACGAAACCCGTTTGGTCAACGTCTTCGAAGGGCTCCAGAATGCCGGCCAGGCCCGGCGCGTCACTGTTGAGATAGGCGTTGAGGAGATCGGCCGGTGCGCCGATCAAGCCGAAGAGTGCGCCGGTGATATCGCCGGCCGCCAGATCATCGACGAAGTTGCGGGCGAGCGTCTCGAATTCGACGACCACGGCCTGCAGTGAGCTGAGTGCGGCAAGCCCGACCGGCACCTGCACCGCGTGCAGCGTGGCCATTGCCGCGTTCACGATGTTCCCGACGATGTCGATGGGGATCGCCACCAGGCGGTCCACCAGCCCCAGGACCGGAAAGGCACTGATCACGATGATGATCGCCTGCCCCAACGCCTCGGTGATATCACCCGACGAGATGGCGCTGAACAGGGTGTCGAGCTGGTCGGGCAGGTTGATCAACCCGTCGACGAAGGACTGGGCGGTGGCCCCGAACGCCTCGAACGTGCGTTGCGCGTAGTCGAACCAGTTGGTGGCCAGTTGGACGACTGTGGGCAGCGGGTCCTCCAGCCAGTGCGCGCCGATGGTGCCCAGGTTGTTGAAGGTGTTGGTGACCAGGTCGATATAGGGGTCGAATGGACTGGCCGTCAGCTCGACTACGCGCGCGACGACGTCAGAGGGCGGCGCCGCCACTGGCGGCGCGATCAAGGTGCTCGCGGCCAGTGCTGCGATGCCGACGGCAATCCGGGGTTGGCTGACTGATCCCACAACACTCATTTCATGACTGGAGCCACTACGGTAACTCTGGGCACGCTGGTCAACGGTATAAACGGGCGTTTTGCGATTGCCACGTGCCAGCCAGGCCGCCTCTGGAGCGCCGGGTGCATCCGCAGCTGGGGGCACGTACCGCCGGCGGCCGAGCCCGCACCGGATACCGGGCAGCGAGCGGATCCGCACCGGTCAGTTTTCCTGTCGCCGAGTACCCAAGAAAGGACATAAGTCTTTTTATTCCCGACCTGCGGCTCCTTTAATGCATCAGCCGACGGGACATCGGCTATTTCATTCAGGGAATGTTTCAGATCCGAATACGAAAATTGACACGGCTTGCAATAATCCTGTGAGTTGCCAACTGACGGCACGGCGTACGGCCCGACATCTGCTGGGGGCATGTCGGAGACGTAATCGCCTGCCGCGCAAACAGCTTGGCGACCACCACCAGTGATCGCTCCGAACGAGGGGATTCGATGAAGAAAATCATCTTGGGCGTTGCATTTTGTGGCGCTGCGCTGGCGTTCGCCGGTGCGGCCAACGCCGCCAACGACAACCAGTACGACTTCCTCTACGGCTCAAGCGATGCGCTTATTCTCGGGCCGACCGGCATCGCGACACCGAGTGTCGGCTACATCAACAGCGCGGTGGACCGGTATCTCGATCCGCTGGGATACGACGGCACTCCCGCAACGACGTTGCCGCTGACCCTCCCCAACACCTGGGAATTCTTCCAGAGCGTCCCGGCGGGCCAGGCCGTCCTCGTCGACGCGATTCTTGCCGACTACGCCGCCGGCGAGATGGGCTGCGACGCTTCCGGCGTGTGCAGCGACCCGCTGACCATTTTCACCTACTCGCAGAGCAGCCTGGTCGCCGCCTATGCCCAGCAGGAACTCTCCGACGCCGGCGTGCCCACCGATGCCTTACGTTTCGTGATGCTCGGCGCCAACCCCGCCCCCGTCCCCACCGACCTCTACCCCACCGAAGTGTTCAACATCCAGGGCGACATCTACACGAATCCGCTGGGCCAAAGTTGGATAGACCTGCTGTTCGGTGGCACAAGTTGGCAGGACCTGCTGTACGGGCTACTAGTCCATAACGCCTACCTCGGATTGACGGCAGACCAGATCGACTCGGCCACCTCGGTCGTCGACGGGATGACCACCTTCAACGAGATCCCAGCACTGGACACCGGCGAATTGTGGCAAGCGCTGTTCACTTCGTTCTTTGGCTTGTGACGCCTAGGGGAGGAGTTGAGCCGGGCGGAACTCGGCTCAACTCCCTCACCCGCGGAGCGTCAAGGATCAACCGAAGCCGCTGTCAAGCATCAGCCGAAACACCTCAACCGACGCCCGAAGCCATACACCTCTGAAGTAGGGCGGGCGGGGCTCGAACCCGCGACCAATGGATTATGAGTCCACGGCTCTAACCAACTGAGCTACCGCCCCTGATACGCATGTGCGCGGGAACCATCGTGCCATGCCGCACCAGCGGCGTCTCCATGCACCGTGGCCCCCGATCCACGCCGTGACGATGTATCCGTCGACGACTTCGTCTCCCCTGCCTGTCCCGCTGATCGCGGACGCCTCCTGCCGATTGGCGTTGCGTCCCGGCCACAGGATCAGCACCGCCGGCCGACGTGACATCCGGCCGATCGACCTCCTTAATCATAGTATTATTGCAATATATGCATGATTACGGTAGCGTCGCCGCCATGAACACGACAGCGCATCAGACCCACTCCCACAGCGAACACACCCACGGCGCCGACTGCGGGCACGAGGCAATCCAGCACGGCGACCACGTGGACTACCTGCACGATGGTCACCGTCACGCCGCGCACGGTGACCACTACGACGAGCACTGATCACTAACCAACCAGCAAGCGGCACAGGCGTGTCCGCAACGTGGGCAACCGACCGCACGCAACCGATGGGGAAGGCTCCGCAACAGCGGGGCCTTCCTCATCAGCAAGCGGGGAACGCTGGCTAAGTGCCGCTGTCCGGCTCTTCGGAAGGACGAGGCAGATCCATGCCGGCCAAGCGGACCGGGTCCGCGATCGACACGATGCCCACCAGCCGACCATCTCGCACCGTGCACGCCATCAAGGCCAGCGGCCGGCCCGTCGGCCCCCAGCCCAAAATCCCGGGTTCGCCGTTGACCAGGACACGACGCGCGGTGAAGCGCGCCCCCTGACCTCGACGGACGGCCTCCACCACCGCACTGGCCCCAGTGGTCACGCTCACCCCGCGCACCGTGTGCCGACGCCAGCTGACCTCGGGGTCGAGCACCCGCAGCAGCGCCTCGAAGTCCCCTCCTTGCGCGGCCGCCAGAAACGCATCCACGACCTGGCGCTGCGCACGCCGATCCCCTGCCGGCGTCGGGACGTCCTGGACCTTGCGGCGAGCCCGGCTGGCCAACATCTTCGCGGCATCAGCCGATCTCCCCACGATCGGGCCGATCTCGGCGAACGGCACCGCGAACATGTCGTGCAGCACGAACGCCAGCCGTTCGTCGGGGCGCAGCGACCCCAGCACCACCAGCAGCGCCAATCCGACTGAATCCGACAGCACCGCCGCATCTTCGGGAGTGTCGCGGTCATCGGTCACGACGAGGTCGGGAAACTCCTGATCGATCGAGGCTTCGGGCCGCGCCGCACGCGACCGCAGGGTGTCGATGCAGATCCGGCCGATCACCGTCGTCAACCACCCCGACAGGTTGTCGATCGCATCGACGTCCTGGCGAGCCAACCGCAGCCAGGCCTCCTGGACCGCATCTTCGGCGTCCGCCCCCGAGCCCAGCACTCGATACGCCAACGCCCGCAGGCGATGACGCTGCTGATCGAAGGCCTGTGCCAGCTGCGTCTCGGTCGTCATCGGTTACCTCTCGAGGTGTCGGTCCGTCATAGGTAATGACGAACCGCACCCGACCGAGGTAACCACGAACACAAAGGAGCGCGCCATGAACACCACGCTGTGGATCATCGCCTGCGTCGCCGCCGCCGCATATGCCATCGGCGGCGCCACCCTGCTACTGCTGCCCCGGGCGCGGTACCGCGCGTTGGGCGCGAATCAGCACTGGGTCGACGACTTCGCCGACGGCCACCTCAAGGCGATCGGAACGATCAAGCTGCTCGGCGCGATCGGCCTGATCCTGCCGGCAGCTGTCGGAGTGGCACCACTGCTGGCGCCCCTGGCCGCCACCGGTCTGATGCTGTTCATGGCGGGCGCGGCCACCACCAGGTTCCGCCGCAGCGAGTGGATCGCCATGGCCGGCGACGTCATCTTCATCGCGATGTTCGCGTTCCTGGCCTGGGGCCGATTCGCGCTGCACCCGTTCGCCTGAACCCACCGGGCACCAGCATCGGCACCTGGCGGCGATACTGCCGGTATTCCTCGCCGAGCGCGGCCACCAGGTCTCGCTCCTCCAGCTGCACCGCGACCAGGATGAAGCACGTGGCCGCGACCGCGAACAACAGGTGACCGGCAGTCATGGTGGGCGTGGCCCAGAACGCGATCACGAACCCCACCATCAGCGGGTGGCGCACCACCCGGTACAGCGCGCGGGCGTGAAAACCGACATGGGAGTATGGCCGTTCCCGCCATGCGAGGTAGACCTGGCGCAGTCCGAACAGGTCCACGTGACTGATCATGAATGTCGACGCCAGGGCTATCACCCAGCCGATCCAGAACAGTCCCCACAGCACCGTGCGCTCCGCGGGCATCGTCAGATTCCAGACGGTTGTCGGGATCGGCCGCCACTGCCAATACAGCAGGACCAGAACCAGATTCGACGCCAGAACATAGGTGCTGCGTTCGATGCTCTCGGGCACCAACCGGGTCAACCACCGCTTGAATGCCGGGCGCGCCATCACGCTGTGCTGCACCGCGAACAGGGCCACCAGCGCGACATCGATGACAACCGCCCACCCGAGCGGCGCGGGCGGGCCGTGGTCGACGCTGCGCGGCACGACGAAGTTGCCGAGAAAGCCAACCAGATACAGGAAGACAGCGATGAAACCGAGATAGTTGAGTGCCCCGTAGGCCAGGGCGAGATAACGGGGCATGGCGCCCTCCCGAGTTTGCCGACGCCGCCATCGTAGTCCCCCGAACCCGCAGGTCACCATAGGTTTCGTCGGGCAAGTGACCGACCGTTAGCAAGGTCGGCTTACTATCCCAGGATGACCGCGGAAACCTTCGTCACCCACGCGCCCGGCGACGTCCGGATCATCGCCGACCGGCACGGTGACCGCGCCGCGCGCGCCGTGGTGTTCCTGCACGGCGGCGGTCAGACCCGCCGATCCTGGGGGCGGGCGGCCGCGGCGGTGGCCGAGCGCGGCTGGCAGGCGGTCACCGTCGACCTGCGCGGCCACGGCGAGTCGGATTGGGCACGCGAGGGCGACTACCGGTTGGTCAGCTTCGCCGCCGACGTTCACCAGGTGCTGCGCACCCTGCCGCCGGACCCGGTGCTGGTCGGCGCCTCGCTGGGCGGATGCACCGCGATGCTGCTCGGCGGCGAACTGGCGCCGGGCGCGGCCAGTGCGGTGGTCCTGGTCGACATCGTGCCCAACATGGACGCCTCAGGCGCGCAGCGCGTGCAGGCGTTCATGGCCGAGAACATGGAGTCCGGCTTCGACTCTCTCGACGAGGTCGCCGACGCGATCGCCGCCTACAATCCGCACCGGCCCCGCCCCGCCGACCTCAATGGGCTCACTACCAACCTGCGCCGGCGCGGCGACCGCTGGTACTGGCACTGGGACCCGCAGTTCATCAGCGGCCCCGAGCACCAGGGACCGATGGAGATCCACGATGTCGAGCGGCTCAACGCCGCGGTGCAGACCATTCTCGACGGCGGCGTGCCGATGCTGCTCGTCCGCGGCCAGCTCAGCGACCTGGTCAGCGCCGCCAACGCCGAGGAGTTCCTAGCCCGGTTCCCGCAGGTGGAGTTCGTCGACGTTGCCGGGGCCGGTCACATGGTCGCCGGAGATCGCAACGACATCTTCGCCGACGCCATCCTGGCCTTCTTGGCGCAGCACTCCGCCTGAACTCAGCCGAACACGGTCTGGCCGTCTGCGTCCAGCAGATAGCGCTCGGTGCCGTCGGCAACCCGCGGTGCGTCGGCGGCCAGTGACACCGCAATCTTGTTGCCGGCGTTGCGCATCACATCCAACGTCAGCTCGACGGCCTGCTCATCGGTGAAGTGCCGGCGCACCCCGGCGGCCACCTCTGCGTCGATATGCGCCGGTGTCCAGACCAGCGCGTCGACGTAGCGCAGCGCCACCTTCTGCGCCTCGCTGAGTAGCCGGGACTGCTCGAAACGTTCGATGTCGTCATAGAGCGACTCGGATCCGCCGGCATTCAGGGCGGTCGTCTCTCGCAGCGACTTGCACAGCCGGCAGTTGTGCTGGGCCGCTCCACGCAGCCGCACCACCTCAGAGGTCACCGGATCCAAGGACCGCAATCGGGCGACGGCGGGCATGAACCCGTTGAACAACGCGTCGGCCGGGTGGCCTGAGTTATCCCAGACGATCACGTCCGGCCATGACACCTCGACGCCGACGGCGTCCAGCCCGGCACGCACCCGGGGCACGAAGTCACCGATGTACATCTGCACGACGGCGTCGAAGGCCTTGTCCCCCAGCGCATCCCGCAGCCGATCCCGCTGGGCATCGGAGATCATGGAGACGTCCACACAGAACTGTTCGGCGAATTCGGTCACCGCCGGATCGGCATCGGACGCCTCGGCGCTCACCTCGGCCGGCAGCGGCGACAGGCCCAGCGTCCGCCCGCACACCTGGCGGACCAGGGCGCCCAGCCGGCCACCCGAGCACGCCACCAATCGGTTCAGCTCACCGAGTATCTCCATCTCGCTGAGTTTATGCCGCCCACATAGGGTGAAACCCATGCGCGTCGTCGTCATCACCAAAACCGGTCCTCCGTCAGTGCTGCAGGTGCAGGACCGGCCCGACCCGCCGCCGCCCGCCAGCGGACAGGTACGGATCGGGGTGCGAGCCGCGGGGGTGAACTTCGCCGATCACCTCGCCCGGGTCGGGCTGTATCCCGATGCGCCGAAGCTGCCCGCCGTGGTCGGTTACGAGGTCGCGGGGACCATCGAGGCCGTCGGTGACGGTGTCGACCCGGCCCGCATCGGTGAGCGAGTGTTGGCCGGCACCCGGTTCGGCGGCTACGCCGAGATCGTCAACGCCAACGCCGACGACACGGTCACCCTGCCGCCGGCGATGAGCTTCGAGGAGGGCGCAGCCATACCGGTGAACTACGCGACGGCCTGGGCGGCACTGCACGGCTACGGGTCGCTGCAGGCCGGCGAGCGGGTGTTGGTGCACGCCGCGGCCGGCGGCGTCGGCATCGCGGCGATCCAGTTGGCAAAGGCCGCCGGTGCCGTCGTGCACGGCACCGCGTCACCGGGCAAGCACGCCCAACTCGATGCCCTGGGCATCGACCGCGCGATCGACTACCGCCGCAAAGGCTGGTGGGACGGTCTGCCGCCGTATGACATCGTGCTCGACGGGCTCGGCGGCACCTCGCTGCGGCGCTCGCTGACGTTGTTGCGTCCCGGCGGACGCCTTGTCGCCTACGGTCTTTCGTCATTGCAGCAGGGCGAGAAGCGGTCGCTGCTGCGGGCGGCGCCGCAGGCGCTGGCCATGCTGCGCGGCTTCAGCCTGATCACGCAGATGGAGCAGTCCAAGACCGTTATCGGCCTGAACATGCTGCGACTGTGGGACGACCGCGGCACGCTCGGACCCTGGATCGCCCCGCTCTCCGAGGCGCTGGCAGACGGGACCGCGGCCCCGGTGGTGCATGCGGCGGTGCCATTCGCGGACGCACCAGAGGCCCACCGCATTCTGGCCGCGCGGGAAAACGTCGGAAAGGTGGTGCTGGTGCCCTGAGGGCGGTACGCCGGCTCACCGGTCGCCGCCGGCTATCCCGCGGTGGGTGGCCTCGGCATCCGAAATCGGCGGTCCCGCATCCGGAACACCGGGGTTGCGTGGTTGCGGGCGGCCGAGCGCCCCATCGGCCCCATCATTCCCATTGGGGCGTGGTTTCCGGTGGCTCGCAGCGGGCTGGCGGGTTCCGCAGCCAACCCAGGGAGACCTCCCAGCCGGGATGCACCGCCGGCGGGATCGGCGGAGTCGATCATCTGAACCGCTGTCAACCAGCGCTGCGGCACCGTCAACTTCCCCACCGGTGCCGATCGGCCGGTGCTCGCCAGCACCGCGTTGGGGAACTGCGGCGATCCGGGCGGACCGTCGGGACCGGCCGGGTTGGGCAACGCGGTTCCTGCGGCCGCTTTTGCCTGCGCATTCAGAATCGCCACAGCGAAGATGCCCTGCGACCCGGTGGTGAACACCACTTGTTGAGCGACCCCGAGCACCCCCAACGTGGGTCCCAGCACCGCAAGCTCGGCGACTATCGGCCACGTCTGTGGCGACGAGGCCGCCGCAAGACCCGCGTGCGCTGGCTGTGTGGAGGTAGCGGCCAGGAGTTGGGGGGACTCCAGCACGCCAGTCAGCGGCTTAAGTACCGATAGTTGCGGCTGCCCGGTGACAGCGTCGGCTGCCGCACGCGCCGCCGCGGCGTGTTGAGCGAATTGCCCGCCCGCGTTGGTTGTCTCCGGCGGCCGCTGAAACGGTGTGAGCGCGTGAGCCTGCGCCGAAGCCGCGGCGTAGCCATACATAGCGGAGGCGTCTTGAGCCCACATCTCGGCGTAGACGGCCTCGGTGGCAGCAATCGCCGCCACATTCTGCCCAAAGAAATTGGTGGCCACCAGCATCAACAACTGGGCCCGGTTGGCTGCTACCGCGGTCGGCGGTACGGTCGCCGCGAAGGCAGTCTCGTACGCGCCCGCCACCGCTCGGATCTGGGCCGCCGTCGCTTCGACTTGCGCCGCCGTGGCCGAAGCCCACGCGACGTATCGTGTGGCTGCCGCCACCATCGCTTGGGTGGCAGGACCCGACCACGCCTGGCCCTGCAGGCTCGAGATCGTCTCGGTGTAACCGGCGGCGAGTGAGTCCAGTTCTCTCCCGGTGGCGTCCCAAGCCACGGCAGCCGCGATCATCGGCCCCGAACCCGGACCGGAATACATTCGGGTCGAATTGATTTCGGGAGGCAGAGCGCCGAAGTCAAACACCACAGATCCTGCCGCTGCGGCAGCGGATCACTTGAAACGCTTCGCGGAAACTCCCGCGGCGCACCAACATCAGCTAGCCGCCGAGGGACGGGCGGGGCATGGTGAATCGACTGGGCGCCACACGCAGAGCGCTGGACACGGTCTGGCGCCCCGTCGCCGCCGCGCCGCCCATCATGGCGGCCATCGGGCCCATACCCAATGCCGGAGCAGCCCCGGACAGCTCAGCCGCCGAACCCTCCGGCACCGCCAGTTCGCCGGCAAGCTCGTCTTCGGACAACCACACCGGATCGGTGGAGGCGGCTGCCACCGGGGTGGCGTCGGCCCAGGCCGGGGGCACCGACAACTGGCCCACCGGGACCACGTCGCTCCCCATGTGGGCCAGTACCGCGCGACGGTCCGCGACTTCAGACTCCGCTGCCGGCCTATCGTCGTTCACCAGGACGTGCCTGCCGTCTTTTGGCTCACCCGCGCCGGCGTCACCATGGGCGATCAGATAAGCGTTACCGGCCAGCGCGAAGGAACCCACCGACGAGATGGTCCGCGCTGTCTGCAAGGCGAACGAGGTCGGTCCCAGCACGATGTTGAGGGCAGCGATCACATCCAGCGGCAGCCACGGATCCGCCTGAGCGGGCAGCGCCGCGGCCTGCCCGGTCGAGAGGCCGCCAAGCTGCTGCGGCAACTCGGCGAGCAGCGGCGAGAGCAGACTCTGCGTGTCCGAGGCAGCAGTGGAGCCCGCGGCACCGGCGACCGCGGCGGTCTGGGCCGCGCCGCCGACGGGGTTGGTTGTCTGCGGCGGCTGCTGAAACGGCGCCAACTTCGTAGCCGTCGCGGCCGAGGACGCATACCCGAACATCGCCAGGGCGTCTTGGGCCCACATCTCGGCGTATGCGAACTCGGTGGCCGCGATCGCCGGTGTGTTCTGCCCGAAGATATTGGCTGCAGCCAGGCTCGCAAGCTGAGCACGGTTGGCTGTCACGACCACCGGTGGAACGATCGCGACACGCGCCTGCTCATAGCTGGCCGCCGCCGCGCGCGCCTGGCCGGCGGCCCGTTCAACCTGGACAGCCGTTACCGCCGCCCACTCGGCGTAGGGCATTGCCGCTGCGGCCATCGCCGCAGACGCCCTGCCAGTCCAACCGTCGCCCTGCAAGTCCGCGATCACCGAGTGATAGCCGGTCGCAAATGCACTCAGTTGCGCAGCAAGCGCATCGTAAGCGGCCGCAGCGGCCAACAGTGGTCCCGAGCCGGGGCCGACATACATTTTCGCCGAGGTGATCTCGGGCGGAGACGTTCCAAAATACAACACCGCGCATATCCCCTCTAGTTGCCGTTCTATCGGCGACCAGCGGTGCCGGGCTCCCCCCGCGTTTGCAGTTCATGGAGCTGATCGACCAACGCTGGTTCCACCGGACCGGATCATGTGACGGCGTCGCCGCCCATCACGGGGAATGCCTTCCGGACAATGACTCCGGCCCGGTGGAAATCTGCTTCCACCTGAGTCCAGCTTCATCGCCGTGCTCGCCCTGCGCCATCGGAGCTGACACCCAATCGCGGGGGGTGAAAACCTGTAGAAAAGAGCTGCGACCGGCAAGAGCCGCCGGCCGCACCGGCTGCCCCTGGCGAGCTCAGACGGTGCGGGCCAGCCGGTGCGCCAGCAGTTCGGCGAAACGTGCCGGATCGTCAAGCGCCCCGCCCTCGGCCAACAGTGCAGTACCGTAGAGCAACTCCGCGGTCTCGGCCAGGTCGGCGTCCTCGCCGCCCCGCTCGCCGTGCGCCTGGCGCAGACCGGTGACCAGCGGATGGCTCGGGTTGAGCTCGAGGATGCGCTTGCCGACCGGGACCTCCTGGCCGTTGGCGCGGTAGATGCGGGCCAACGCCGGCGTCATCTCGAAGGTGTCGGTGATCAGGCACGCAGGCGACGCGGTCAGCCGGGTCGACAACCGCACCTCTTTGACCTGCTCGGCCAAGGTCTGTTCCAGCCACGCGATCAGGTCGGCGAAGTCCTTCTGCTGCTCCTCGCGCTCGGCCTCGTGCGCAGCCTTGTCCTCCTCGGAGTCCAGATCCACCTCCCCCTTGGCGGTCGACTGCAGCGGCTTACCGGCGTACTCGGCGACGGTGTTCACCCACACCTCGTCGACCGGGTCGGTCAGCAGCAGCACCTCGTAACCCTTGGCCTTGAACGCCTCCAGGTGCGGTGACTTCAGCAGCTGCTGGCGGGACTCGCCGGTGGCATAGAAGATCTGCTCCTGGCCGTCTTTCATGCGCTCGACATACTCGGCCAGCGTGGTCGGCTCGGAGTCGCTGTGCGTCGAGGCGAACGAGCTGATCGCCAGCAGCGCCTCCTGATTGTCGAAGTCGGACAGCAGCCCCTCTTTGACGACGCGACCGAACTCGGTCCAGAAGGTGCGGTAGTCATCGGGCCGCTGTGACTGCAGCTCCTTGATGGTCGACAGCACCTTTTTGGTCAGCCGCCGCCGAATCGCGTTGATTTGGCGGTCCTGCTGCAGGATCTCCCGCGAGACGTTGAGCGACATGTCCGCCGCGTCGACGACACCCTTGACGAAGCGCAGGTATTCGGGCATCAGCTGGTCGCAGTCGCCCATGATGAACACGCGTTTGACGTACAGCTGCACGCCGACCTGGGCGTCCCGGTTGAACAGGTCGAACGGCGCGTGCGACGGGATGAACAGCAGCGCCTGGTATTCGAACGTGCCTTCGGCCTTCATCGCGATGACCTCAAGCGGGTCATCCCAGGCGTGCGCGATGTGCTTGTAGAACTCGTTGTATTCCTCTTGCGCGACTTCATCTTTGGGGCGCGCCCACAGCGCCTGCATCGAGTTCAGTGTCTGGGTTTCGACGGTGACCGTCTCGTCTCCACCGTCTTCGGTGGCCGGAGTCACCCGCTCGATCTGCATCCGGATCGGCCAGGCGATGAAGTCGGAGTACTTCTTGACCAGACCCCGGGTCGTCCACTCCGCGGTGTAGTCGTGCAGCGCATCGTCGGCGTCTTCGGGCTTGAGGTGCAACGTGATCGACGTGCCCTGCGGTGCTTGCTCGCCCGGGTCGACGGTTTCGATGGTGTAGGTGCCATCACCACTGGATTCCCACCGGATGGTCTCACTCTGACCGGCCTTGTGGGTGACCATCTCGACCTTGTTGGCGACCATGAACACCGAGTAGAAGCCGATCCCGAACTGGCCGATCAGCTCTTCGGACGCCTTGGCGTTCTGCGCTTCGCGCAGTTGCTGGCGCAGCTCGGCGGTGCCGGAGCGGGCCAGGGTGCCGATCAGGTCCACCACCTCATCGCGCGACATGCCGATGCCGTTGTCGCGTACCGTCAGGGTGCGCGCGGCGGTGTCGACCTCGATCTCGATGTGCAGGTCGGAGGTGTCTGCCTCGAGGTCCTTGTTCCGGAACGACTCGAGTCGCAGCTTGTCCAGGGCGTCGGAGGCGTTGGAGATCAGCTCCCGCAGGAACGCGTCCTTGTTGGAGTAGACCGAGTGGACCATCAAATCCAGCAGCTGCCGAGCCTCAGCCTGAAACTCCAGCTGCTCCACACGTGCGCTCATAAGTCCCGAATTTTAGCGACGGCCCCATCGCGTTCTTCGGGGGGCCACGGCACGCCCGACGGCGCCACGACGGCCGCGGACCGCGTCTTTACCCAACCTTGACCAGCTGTTGAATCAACCCCCCGACGATTGCCACGTGACTACCATTCAAGCCGTGGAGCTGGGGGTTTTGGGACCTCTTCAAGCCCGGCGGGACGGCGCCCCGGTCGCAATCCCGGGCGCCAAACCGCGTGCGATCCTCACGCTGCTCGGTCTGCACGGTGGTGCGGTCGTGTCAGCCGAAACGCTGATCGATCTGCTCTGGGGTGATGCGCCGCCGCGTACCGCGGCCAAGGCGCTGCAGACGCACATCTCCTCGTTGCGCCGGGCGTTGGGCGATGGCTTCGTCCTCACCGAGGGCACGGGCTGGATCCTCAACACCACCGAGGTGGATGCCCCGCGCTACAAGCGGGCCATCAAGGCCGGACGAGACGCCGCGGTAGCCGGCGATACCGGTCAAGCGGTGGTCCGCTTCGAAGAGGCGCTGGGCCTGTGGCGCGGAACTCCGGAACTGCCCGATTCCCGCCGAGGCATCTCGGAAAGGACGCGCTGGCTCGAGGGCCACGCTGCCCTGGTCGAGGACCGTGCCGACGCGTTGCTGGCGACGGGCCGGGCCGCCGAGATCGTCGGCGAGCTGGAAGCCGCGGTGGCAGACGCACCGTTGCGCGAGCGGCGATGGGCCCAGCTGATCCTGGCGCTCTACCGCGCCGGCCGGCAGGGTGACGCGCTGGGCGCGTATCAGCGAGCCCGGTCGCTGCTCGCCGACGATTTGGGGGTCGATCCCGGGCCGGAGCTTCGACGGCTGGCCGCCGCGATCGTTGCCCAAGACGCCGCACTCGACCACCCCGCAGCCCAGCAGCTTAGATCGGTGACCCGCGCGGTGACATTTCTGCTCACCGATATCGAGGGCTCGACCGCCGCGTGGGAAGCCGATGCCGACGCCATGGCGACAGCGCTCGCGCGCCACGACGAACTCGTCGAGCAGGTGGTCACCTCCCGCGGCGGCCGGCTCATCAAAACCCGTGGCGAAGGCGATGCCACCTTCTCGGTCTTCGACCGGCCCTCAGCGGCGGCCGCCGCGGCTATCGAACTCCAAGACGCAATCCTGCACGAGCCGTGGGCTTTGCGTGAACCCATGCGGATCAGGATCGCCCTGCACACCGGCGAGGTAGAGCTGCGCGACGGTGACTATTTCGGTCGCGCGGTCAACCGTGCCGCCCGTCTGCGGTCGCTGGCCGCCGGGGGCCAGATTCTGTGCTCCGGCGCGACGGCCGAGCTCGTCATCGACACCCTGCCCGACGACGTCGGCCTCGCCGACCTCGGGATGCGTGCGCTGCGTAACCTGCCGCGCCCGGAGCACGTATTCGAGCTTCGACTCCAGACCGCCGAGCGAGTCGAGGAGACCGTCGACGCGCCTCTGGAGCGTCCCGAGCTTCCCGCGGTACTGACCGGTCCCGGTCGGTTCGTGGGGCGCGGCCTGGAACTGGAGCGACTCGCCTCCGCATGGCAGGCCGCGCTCGCGGGTGGCATTCACGCCATGCTGATTGCCGGTGAACCCGGCGTGGGCAAGACACGCCTGTCCGGCGAGTGGGCGCAACAGGCCTTCAAGGAAGGCGCCGTCGTGCTGTACGGCCGATCCGACGAGGACCTCGGTGCGCCCTATCAGCCGTTCGCCGAAGCACTGCGTTCGCTCGTCCCCTGCATCGGCGGACACAGACTGCGGGGATTGCGGGGCGTTGAAGCACTACTTCCGTTGATTCCTGGTCTGACCGAGGTACTCCCCGATCTGTCCGCGCCGCCCCGCGCCGACCCCGACACCGAGCGTTATGCGCTTTTCGACTCCGTGGTCGCGCTTTTGGAACTCGCCTCTGCCAGTGCGCCCATCGTGCTGATACTCGACGATCTGCACTGGGCGGCCAAGCCGACGCTGTTGCTGTTGCGCCATCTGCTGCGCTTCGGTGATCACACCCGAGTGCAGATCGTCGCGACCTACCGCAGCACCGACCTCGATCGATCCCATCCTCTGGCGGCGATGCTCGCCGATCTTCACCGGGACGGCACCGCAGACCGCCTTGCGCTGAGCGGCCTTGGTGCCGACGATGTGAGCGCCTATGTCGTCGATGCCGGGTACGACGACGAACAGCTGGCCCGGGCGCTGGCCTCGGTCACCGGCGGGAACCCGTTCTTTTTGATCCAGGCACTGCGGCATGTGGACGAAAGTGGCGGGGTCTGGGATCCCAACACCTTGCCGCAGGGGGTTCGTGAAGCCGTGAGCCGCAGGCTTTCCCGGCTTCCAGCAGCGACCAACAAAGCCCTTGCCGCAGCCGCCGTAGTCGGCAGCCGCTTCGCGGTAGATCTCGTGGAGCGGGTGGTCGAAGAAGACCTCGTCGACGCTTTCGACGAGGCCTGCAAGGCCGGCATCGTCATCGAAGAGCCCGGCGGGCGGTACCGGTTCAACCACGCCCTCGTCCGGCAGGCGCTGATCGCCGAGCTGGCCTCGGTGCGGCGCATGCGACTGCACCACCGCATCGCCATCACGCTGGAAGCCAGCGCCGGTGCAGACGAGGAGCTGCTGGCGGAACTGGCGTATCACTACTTCGAATGTGCGTGGGCGGGAAACGCGGCCAAGGCCGTCGAGTATTGCCGACGAGCCGCGGATCAGGCGATGTCACGCCTGGCCTACGAAGGCGCCGCCGACCTGTACGACCAGGCGCTGCACGCACTGGAGGAGATCGACGACGAGCTGCCCGATCGCGCCGACCAGAACGCCGAGCTGCTAGTCGCCCGCTGTGAGGCGCTGCTTGCCGCCGGTGAAGTGGCTTCGGCGACCCGCGCTGTCTCGCAATTACAGGCAGCAACAGTCGATTCGGCTCGGCTGGCAGCGTGGGCGACATGCTTCGACGGCCAGCTGTCGATGCTGGTGCATCCGGAACGATTGGACGAGATCGAGGCTGCGCTGAGCGTGGCCGCCGACGCGCTGGCCAGGTTGGGCGATGCCGAAGGCCAAGCAAAGGCCCACACTGTACGGGCCGGATGCCTTGCGCGCCTTGGACGAATCGGCGACTGCGAGATCGCCCTCGACAGCGCGCTGACCGCAGCTCGGCACGCCCGTGAACACCGTCGCGTGAACGCGGTGCTGGCGGGAGCGCCCCTGGCGGCCCTGTGGGGCCCGAACCCGGTTCCGCGCGCCGGCGGGCGTTGTCTTGACGTGGTGCGACTGTTGCGCATCACGACGGACTCCCCTGCGGTCGAGGTGACGTCGACGCGATGCCAAGCCGTGTTGGAGGCCTTTCGCGGCCGGGCCGCCACCGCCCGACGAATGATCGACTCGGCGCGGCGCATGGTGACCGAAATCGGCCTGCGCCATGCCCTGCTCGAGGTTGAGCAGTTCGCCGGAATCATTGAGCTGGTCGTCGACGAGCCCGGTGACGCCGAGCCACATCTTCGTCAGGCCTATCAGGGCTTTCGCCGCATGGGACTGGACGCCGACACCGCCGAGACCGCTGCGCTGCTGGGGCGTGCTTATCTGGCTCTCGGCCGAGATGCCGAGGCGCAGGAGTTGTGCACCGAGAGTGAGCGTCTCGCCGGACACGCATTGAAGGCGTCGATCGCCTGGCGCACGCTTCGGGCGCTGCTGTTGACGCGACGCGGGGATCATGCCGCCGCCCGGCGGATGGCCGAGTCCGCGGTCGAGCTGGCGCAGCGCACCGACGCCTTGGTCGACCACGGCGATGCCTGTCTGGCCCTGGCGACGGTGTTGAATGCCGCCGGCGACGGTGCGGGAGCGCGGGCCGCCGCGGAGCGAGCGACGGGACTCTACGATCGGAAAGGCGCCGAGGCGCTTGCCGCCAAGGCGCGCGAGATGTTGGACGAACGGGGGTGCGACCGCGACGACAGCCACGTGGCGATCGCCGAACTCGAGGCGCGGCAGGCGGAGCCCGAGAAGGCACGTCCTCGACTGCCGCTGGGAAACTTGGCAGGCGCGGTGGCCAAACACTGGCGGGAAAGGTTCGCGGCGCGGGATTGGGCCGCCATGACAGCTATCGCGGCCGACGATATCTGCACCGATGACCGGCGGGGCGTGGTGGGCGCCGGGGTCCGACGCGGGCGAGATGTCGCAATCGCCGACATGCGGGTGCTCGCCGAGCTTGATACGAACATGATGTCCACAGTCGTGGCCACCCGCGGCGAGCGTCTCGCCCTCTGCCTTGACCGACTGTCGGAGCACGATCCCCGGCCCGACGCGTTTCACGGCGAGATACTCAGCCTCGTCGAGATCGACACCGACGGACGGCTCGCGGCCGGTGTCATCTTCGAGGTTGACGACTTCGCTGACGCCCTGGCCGAACTCGACGCGCGCTATCTCGCCGGCGAAGCCGCCGCCTGCGCACACGCGTGGTCGGTGATAACGGCGGCTTTCGGTGCGATGAGTAGACGCGAAATGCCTCCGACCGCGCCCGGCTTCACCGACGTAGACCGCCGTACGCTGGCGGCGGTCGGGTCCGCAGACCTGATGGCATACCTCAGCGTCGCGCTGAAAGACACGGCACACAACACCATTTACGTCGAAGCCGTGCATCGGCTGACCGACCGCGGCGCGGTGATCACCCACGTAGCCAAAGGGAGTTCGCAGGACGGGCTGGACGCCGAGTGGCGCGTTGTCGATACCCTCACGATCGACGGCGATCTCATCAGCCACTGCGAGATGTTCGACGAGGCAGATCTCGACGCGGCTCTTGCGCGCTTGGACGAACTGCACCCGCAGCCGCAGCGGCTGCAGAACGCGGCAAGCCAGGTCTCGGAACGCGTCCTGACGCACTTCGCGGCCCACCAATGGGACGCCCTGGCGACCGTATTGGCCGAGGATTACCACTACGTCGATCACCGAAGCGTGGTGAATGCAGGGATTCGACACGGTCGAGATGCAGCAGTCGAGAATCTGCGCGTTGTCGCGAATCTCGGCATCTCAGACCTCAACACCACCGTCATCGCGACCCGGGGCGAGCGACTCGTGCTGACCCGCAGCGGCTATTCGTTCCGAGATCAAGGACCCGGGGCTTTCGGCGGTGAACAACTCGATGTCGGTGAGATCGATGAGGCGGGGCGGCTGGTGGCGAGCGTTACGTTCGACTGCGATGACTTCGACGCCGCCATCGCCGAACTGGACGCCCGTTACCTGGCCGGCGAGGCGAGCGCCTGCGCACGCGCGTGGTCGGTCATAACGGCCGGCTATGCAGCATTCAACCGACACGACTTTCCCGATCTCGACTGGGTGAACATCGATCACCGTCGCGCGCGGGCGTTCGCACCCGGTGAATTGACGGCGTATATGCGCGCGACGTGGGATCTAGCGCCTGACGTCGGGGGGTACAGCCAGGCCGTGCATCGGCTGAGCCCCCTGGGCGCGGTCGTCACCCACGTGGTGCGCGGTACCTCACACGAGGGGTTCGAGGCCGAATGGCGCGAAGTCGTTCTGCTCACGGTTGAGGGCGAAATGATCAGCCGCTGCGAAGTATTCGACGAGGCCGACCTGGACGCCGCGCTCGCCAAATTCGACGAGCTGAGCCGGTCGAGTCCGACGCTGGAGAACGCAGCGACCCGAACCTGCGTACGCATTGCCGAGGCATTCGACCGCCGTGACGCGGAAGCGATCTTCGCGCTTGCCGACGACGACGGCCGCTACGAGGATCGGCGGAAAGGCCTGCGCTCGATCCTCGACGGCCCCGAGCGGCGGAAAGTCATCGACGCCACGCTGCAGACGGTCCCGAGCACCTGGCGGTTGGAGGTCGAACCGATCGCAGTCCGGGGATCTCGGCTCTCGCTGACCCGCGACTGTTATCGCGACGCCGGTGATCCCGATCGAACCGTCCTCGTCGAGATATTGCATCTCGTGGAAGTCGACACCACCGGTCTTATGCAGCACACGGTCACATTCGATCTCGACGACATCGACGCTGCCCTCGCCGAGCTCGACGCCCGTTACCTCGCCGGCGAAGCGGCCGGTTACGCGCAGACGTGGTCGCTCGTCACCGACGCGTATGCCGGTTTCAACCGGCGCGAGGTCTTTCCAACCACGCCGGACTGGATCAGCATCGACCACCGACGGGGAGCGGGCTTCGAGTCCGGCGACATGATCGCCTACCTGGAGGCCGCCTGGGCCGATTCGCCGGACACCACCATCCACATCGCGGCTGTGCATCGACTCAGCCAGATCGGCGCCGTCGTCACCCATGTGGCGCAAGGGATCTCACAAGACGGTTTCGCCGCCGAGTGGCGCGATATCGTCGTCATGACTGTCGACGGCCGCCGGGTCAACCGTTCTGAACTGTTCGACGGGGACGATCTCGACGCCGCGCTGAGCCGGTTCGACGAACTCAGTTGATCGCGGCCGCCGTCACTGCGCCTGACTCACCGACGACATGTGGAAGTCGGGGATCCGCAATGACGGCATCGACGCCCGGGTCGCCCAGTCGCCCCATTCCCGGGGCAGCGTCGGCTCGGCGATGCCGGCCTGGGTGGCGCGGCGCAGCAGGTCCAATGGGCTCTCGTTGAACCGAAAGTTGTTCACCGCCGCGGTCACCGCGCCGTCCTCGACCAGATAGACGCCGTCGCGGGTCAGTCCGGTCAGCAGCAGCGTGGTCGGATCCACCTCGCGGATATACCACAGCGTGGTCAGCAGCAGCCCGCGCTCGGTCGAGGCGATCATCTCGTCCATGCTGGCCGAACCGCCCGTCATCAACAGGTTGTCGGCGGCCAGGGCGACCGGGACGCCGAACTCGGCGGCCGCGGCGCGCGGGTAGGCCAGCGCGTTGATCACCCCACCGCGGATCCAGTCCACGCAGCCGATGTCCAAACCGTTGTCGAACACCGACACGGTCTCCGATGAAGTGCCGGTCGCCACGAACGGCGCGCACTCGAGCCCGAAGGCGTGTGGATCGGAATACAAGGTCAGGGGTAGTTCGGACAGCCGCTCCCCCACCCGGGTGCCACCGCCGGGTGCCGACAGCGCGGTTCGGCCTTCCTGGGCGCCGCGGCCACCCATCGTCCAACCGAGGTAGATCATCATGTCGGCGACAGTGGAAGGCGGCATCAGTGTCTCGTAGCGTCCGGCCGGCAATTCGACGCTGCGCGCAGCCCAGCCCAATCGCGTCGAGAGCTGTTCCAGCAGGGAATCCGTTGGCACGTCGACGAAATCCGGGGTGCTGACGCCAGCCCAGGCGCTGGCGCCGGCGCGTTTGGCGTTGATCTCCACCGTTCCGGTGGGTTGGGTGAAACGTCGCCGCAACCCGGTCGAGGACGCCAGAAACGTTGTCGCCACCTCGTGGCGGGCGAAACCATAAAGCTGGTCGGCGCCCCGAAAACCTCGACTCAGCGAGCCGGCCAGCTCGGCGAAGGCCTCCGCGCCGGTCTGCGGGACCGCGGCGTCCCAGTCGTCCGGCGCGGCCGTGCCGCCCAGCAGGTCCGCGGCGTCGCGAGCCTCCGGTGCGCCCGCAGCGGCCTCCGCCGAGGCCGTCACCAGCTCGGGAATCAGCGCCGGATCCACCTCCGCCGAGCTCAGCGAGCCGACCCGCGCTCCCTCGTCGTCGGAAACGATCGAGATGACCGTGGTGGTCCGGCTGCTCGACACCCCATTGGTGGTCATCGAGTTACCGGCCCAGCGCAGCGACGCCTCAGTCCGGTCGGTGACCAGCACGATGGTCTCAGTGTTACCACTCTTGGCCGCCGCCAGCGCGGTGTCGATGACGTCTTGCGGCCCGATCATTCCCGGCCCCCCTCGCTGCGTGTGTTGAGCACGTTGATCCCCCGGAACAGTGCTGACGGGCAGCCGTGGCTGACCGCGGCGACCTGACCGGGCTGCGCCTTGCCGCAGTTGAACGCCCCGCCCAGCCGCCACGTCGAGGCGCCGCCGACAGCTTCCATCGCATTCCAGAAATCGGTGGTGGTCGCCTGATAGGCCACGTCGCGCAGTTGCCCGTCGAGGCGGCCGTCGCGAATACGGAAGAACCGTTGCCCGGTGAACTGGAAGTTGTAGCGCTGCATGTCAATCGACCATGAGCGGTCCCCGACGATGTAGATGCCGTTAGCCACCCGACCGATCAGATCTGCGGTAGACAGGTCCTCGGTACCGGGCTGCAGGGACACGTTGGCCATCCGCTGGATCGGGACATGGTGCGGCGAGTCGGCGTACGAGCACCCGTTGGAACGTGACTGCCCCAACCTGGGCGCGAACACCCGGTCCAGCTGATACCCCACGAAACGCCCGTCGCGCACCAGATCCCAGCTCTGGGCCGCCACGCCTTCGTCGTCATAACCGATGCTGGCCAACCCATAAGGCACCGTGCGGTCAGCGGTCACGTTCATCACCGGTGAGCCGTATTGCAACGTGCCGAGCTTGTCCGGGGTGGCGAACGACGTACCGGCGTACGCCGCCTCATAACCGATGGCTCGGTCGTATTCGGTCGCGTGCCCGATGGATTCGTGGATGGTCAGCCACAGGTTGGTCGGGTCGATCACCAAGTCGGTTGGTCCGGCGGCAACGCTGGGCGACTTGACCTTCTCCGCGAGCAGCACCGGAAGCTCGCTCAGCTCGCTCGACCAGTCCCAGATCTGGTCGCCGGCGACCGCTTCCCAACCGCGCGCGGTCGGCGGCGCCAGCGTTCGCATCGAGTCAAAGCCGTGCGGGCCGACGGTGACCGCCTCGCAGACCGGCATGAGCCGCACCCGCTGCTGGGTGATCGCCGAGCCGAACGTGTCGGCGTAGAAGGTCTGCTCCTTGACCGCGGTGAGTGAGGCCGACACATGGTCTACCCCGTCGGATGATAGGAGGCGGCCCGAATAGTCCTCCAGCACGTCGATCTTGTCCGCGGCAGGCACGTCGAACGGATCGATCAGATAGTCCGACACCCATGTCGCGTCGCGGTACACCGGCTCAGCCGCCAGCTCGACACGTTCGGTGTTGAGCACCGCCAGCGTCTTGGCGACCTGCACCGCTCGCCGGGCGGTGTCCGCCGCGACGCCCGGCGCCAGCTCGGCATGTGAGGCGAAACCCCAGGTGCCGTCGACCACCACCCGCACCGCGAAGCCGAGCTCACGGTTGAGCACGGCGGTCTCCAACTCACCGTCGCGTAGCCGGATGACCTCGGTGGCGATCCGATGGATACGCAGGTCAGCATGCTCGGCGCCGGCCGCTCTGGCCGCCGACAACGCGGCGTCGGCCAGCTCATGGCGGGGCAGGGCCAGAAACTCGGCGTCGATCCCCCGGTTCGCTGTCACCCATCCACCGTAACGACGTGCCGGAGGTTGACCTCGGAATAGGTGTCCATAATGATCACGGCGTGACTGCGCCGCAGCGACTGGTTCAGGACGGTGTCCGCCACTACGGCAGGTTCGACGGGCGAGTCCGCAACGTCAATCCCGTCGACGGGCACCGGGGTGTCGCGCGACTGTGGCGTGAGTTTCGGCTCAAGGAATGGATCGGTTTCGGCTTGATTCATCCCGAGATGTCGGGCGCGATGATCATGCAGGACGTCAAATACCTGGCCTCGTCGGAGCTGTTCGTCCACGATCAGGCCAGCGGTGTCCTGGTGGAAAAGAGCGCTCGGTTACGGGGTGCCACCCTGGACCTGCCAGACGACCTGCTGCACGGCGGCCGCTGCCGAGTCAAGACACGCCGCTACCTGCTCGCCTACGACTTCGACGCCGACACCGGCACCATCGCGGTGCGGTTCGACTGTGCCGCAGACCGGCACGGGCCGGCGATCACCGGTGCGCTGACGCTTTACACCGATGGGGCCGCACCGCCGCTCAGCCTCAGCGCCAGGCTCACCCCGACGATGGACTACTACACGTTCAAGCAGCCCTTCCCGGCTGACGGGGCGCTGACGGTCGGCGACCGCACCTACGTCTTCGATCCGGCACGCGACTTCGCCATCCTCGACGAACATCGTTCGCAGTTCCCGTATTCGACGACGTGGACGTGGGGCACGTTTGCCGTCCGCATGGCCGGTGGTGTGGTCGGGTCCAATTTCGTCGAGCGGCAGGAGTTCAGCGACGACGATGACGAGTCCTGCAACTGGGTTCCCGGCGGGGTCGAGCCGCTCGCGGGCGTCGAGTTCGCGGTCGAATCCGAGCACCCGCTGTCGAGCGCACAGGTCCGCGACCGTGACCGTCGCCTCGATGTGACGTTCACTCCGACCGGCCGCAAAGCGGTCAAGGCCAATCTGGTTGCCGCCGGAATCGACTATTGGCAACTCGCCGGAACCTACCGGGGAACCGTGCGATCCTTGGCAGGAGAATGTTTCACCTTCGATCACGTGCCGGGGGTGCTTGAGCGGATGAAGGCCCGCTTTTGAGTCCACGCGATCGCCGGGGCGTCCCGACGAGCCCAATGCTGGGTTACGCGCTGCTCGCTCCCAGCCTGTTCGGCGTGGTGGCATTCCTGCTGCTGCCGATGCTGGTTGTGGTGTGGCTGAGTCTGCACCGCTGGGACCTGCTGGGGCCGATCAGTTATGTCGGCGCGGAGAACTGGCGATCGGTGCTCACCGATCCGGTGTTCGGCAATTCCCTTGTGGTGACCGTGCTTTTCGTCGCCCTCGTCGTCCCGCTGCAAACCGCACTGGGGCTGGGCGTGGCGGTCCTGCTGGCCCGCGGGTTGCCCGGCAGCGCCGTGTTTCGCACCGTGTATGTGCTGCCGTGGATCTGCGCACCCCTGGCCATCGCGGTGCTGTGGCGCTGGATTCTGAGCCCCACCGACGGCGCGGTGAGCACGGTGCTGGGGCATCGCATCGAATGGCTGACCGACCCTGGGCTGGCACTGCCGGTGACCTCGGCGGTGGTGGTGTGGACCAACGTCGGCTACGTGGCGCTGTTCTTCCTGGCCGGAATCCTGGCCATCCCCACTCAGGTGCTGTCGGCGGCGCGCATCGACGGGGCGAACGGGTGGCAGCGGTTCTGGCGGGTAACGCTGCCGATGCTGCGGCCCACCATGTTCTTCGTACTGGTCACCGGCGTGGTCAGCGCGGCCCAGGTGTTCGACACCGTGTACGCGCTGACCGGCGGCGGGCCCGGTGGCCGCACCGACCTGATCGCCCACCGCATCTATGACGAGGCGTTCGGGGCGGCTGCGATCGGCCGGGCCGCGGTGATGGCACTGGTGCTGTTCGCCGTACTGGTTTCAGTGACGGTCGTCCAGCAGCTTTCGTTGGGCCGGCGGGTCAGCTATGACCTCACGTAAGCCCACGGCGTCGGGGGTGCGTGCGTTCTAACCACCGTTGAGTGCGCTGTGACGCCGACCCCACACCAGGTAGAAGACCAACGCGATTGCCAGCCAGCCGGTGAACACGATCCAGGTGTACCGGTGCAGGCTGCACATGATCCATCCGCAAACCACCACCGACAAGACCGGCGTAATCGGATAGCCGGGCACCTTGAATCCGCGGGGCAGATCCGGTTCCCGGACCCGGAGCACAACCACCGCCACGGACACGACGACGAACGCGCTCAAGGCGCCGATGGAGACCGTTTCGGCCAGACGCTGAAGCGGTACCAGACCGGCGAGGGCGGCCGCCACGACCGCGACGATCATGGTGTTGGTTGCCGGTGTCCGGGTGCGCGGGTTGACCTTGGCGAACGTCGCCGGCAGCAGGCCATCGCGACCCATCGCGAGAAGGATGCGGGTCTGGCAGTACATCGTGACCAACGTGACAGAGAAGATCGAGATCACCGCGCCCGCGGCCAAGACGGTGCTGCCGAAGCGGTTTCCGGTGATGTGGTCCACGATCACGGCCAGGCCCGCGCTTTGCCCCTCGAAGTCCTGCCAAGGCTGGCTGCCCATCGCGGCCACCGCGACAATCACGTAGACACCGGTCACGATCAGCAGTGCCGCGATGATCGCCCGCGGGATCGTGTGCTGCGGGTCTTTGGCCTCCTCCCCGGCGGTCGATACCGCGTCAAGGCCGACGTAGGAGAAGAAGATGGTGCCCGCTGCCCAGCTGATTCCGGAGAATCCGAACGGGGCGAAGTCGGTGAAGTGGTCCGCTCGAAACGCCGTTGACGCGATCACCGCGAACATCAGCAGCACGCCGAGCTTGATCACCACCATCACGGCATTGACCTTGGCCGATTCGCTGGTGCCGCCGATCAGCAGCGCCGCACACATCGTCACCAAGACGATGGCAGGCAGATTGACGAAACCACCGTCGGAATCCCATGGCCCCGATGAAATAGCTTGCGGTACCGAGAATCCGAAGGTATTGAGCGACAGTTTGCTCAGGTACTGACTCCACCCCACTGACACCGCGGCGGTGGACACCCCGTATTCGAGCAGCAGGCATGCCCCGACGACCACGGCCATGAATTCACCGAGGGTGGCATAGGAGTATGAGTATGCCGAACCCGAAATCGGCACCGCTGAAGCCAACTCCGCGTAGCACATCGCGGCCAGACCCGCTGCGGCCCCGGCGATGAGGAACGAAACGACCACTGCCGGGCCGGCTTGGGGTACCGCCACCGGGAAGACAAAGAAGATCCCTGTTCCGACGGTCGAGCCGACGCCGAACATGGTGAGCCGAAAGCCGCCGAGCCTGCGTCGCAGGTGGTTAGTGCCCCCGGCGGGGGTCGGTCCACCGTTCACCGGCCGACGCCGCAGCATCTGCCGTGACAGGCTGAGCGCCGGCGTTGACATGGTGCCCCTAGCTGGACGGTACGTGTCCATCATTGAACACGGCCCGATGGACGCAAGGGGCTTACAACACGACGAACCGGGTTAGGAACAGGTTACGTCGATTTCGAACGGCTTGTTCACCGGCTGCATCGGGTTGGCGGTATCGATCCCCGTCGCGGTGCCGCTGATCTTGTATTCGTTGCCGTCCTTGGTCGCCTTGGCATCGCCCTGACCGGTACCCGCGGTGTAGGCCAGTGTCACCCCGTTGACGTTGCCCAGCCCGACCGACTTCACCTCCGGCGGGTTGGCATCGGTGAGCACCGCGGCGATGCCGGTGGCCGCTCCACCGATCGCGATGTTGACGTCGCCGCCCATCGTGGTGCACACGGTCGTGCCGGTGACGTTCTGGTCTTGACCGTCGATGGTGACTTTCGTGTTTGCCGCGGTACCGCTGACGTTCACCGACGCACTGGTTCCACTTGAGGCGCTCGAGGAGGACGCGGGGGTGGTTTCCGACTTCTTGTCGTTCGAGCACCCAGACAGACCTACGACCGCGATTGCTGCCGCTGCTGCGACAACCGTTATTGAACGCTTCACCGGTACTCCTTTGTTGTGGGTGGTCACGTGCCTGGTTTCGTGCTGTTTGGTGGGCGCGGGCGGGGGCCGGCGGGCTAGGCTTTACCCCGCATCCTGATCAGATGGCGGTGTGCTGACGCCCGTGGCAGACCGCCCGCCACGCTCATTTGGGAGTGTGCTGGGCGGCCCAACCTCGGCGCATCAGGTAATTACCTGATATTTGCTCCGGGATGCGCGGTCTCGGACCCGACGCGGGAGGGGGTTGGCCGTGGTGAGCCGCCTGCTCGAACGCGATACGACGCTGACCGCCCTTCATCGCTGCTATCGGACCGCCACCCGCGGGCAGGGGCAGCTGGTTTTACTGCGTGGCGAAGCCGGGGCGGGCAAGACCACGGTGATCGCCCAGTTTCTCGCCACCCTCGATCCGGGCATCCGGGTGCTGCGCGGCTGGTGCGACGGCCTGGCCACCCCGCGGCCACTGGGTCCCTTCATCGACATGCTCGCCTACCTACCCGCGAGCCGGGCTGCCTCGATACGCGCGGCCATCGATGCGGGAGACACCGAGGCGGTCTATTCCGGGCTGGCCGGCGTCGTCGGTGACGGCACCCCTTCGGTGGGTGTGATCGAGGACCTGCACTGGGCCGACAGCGCCGCCCTGGATCTGCTGCGCTACCTGGCCCGGCGCATCGACACACTGCCGGTGCTGATGCTTGCGTCCTACCGCGACGACCAGGTCGGCCCCAGCCATCCGCTGGCCGTGTTTTTAGGCGATGTGGCTACCTGGGCGACCGTAACGCGCATGGTGTCGGATCCGCTCAGCGCCACCGCGGTGGCTGCGCTGGCCGCCGGTAGCGGCATCAACGCCCAAGCGTTGTACCGGCTTACCGACGGAAACCCGTTCCTCATCACAGAGGTGTTGGCAGCGGGACCCGATGCGCTGGGCGAGGGCGGCCTGCCGTGCAGTGTCTCCGAAGCGGTGCGGGGCCGACTCGCGCGACTGTCGGACGCTGGGCGCGAAACCGCGCACGCGGCAGCGATCTGCGGGCCGCGGGTGCACCCCGCCCTGCTCGATGCGGTATCGCCGGGTGCAACCGGCACCCTGGACGAATGCCTCGCCGCCGGGGTGCTGGTCGCCAGTGCCGACGCGGTGGGATTCCGCCACGAGCTGACCCGTCGTGCCACCGTCGAGCAGATCCCCGACTATCAACGCCGAGTGCTGCACAAGCGAGCGCTGACCGTATTGGCCGAACCCCCGATCGACCCGGACACACTGGCGGCGTTGACTTTTCATGCCGTACAGGCCGGCGACACCGACACCGTCATCAGCCACGGCCCGGCAGCCGCCGAGCGCGCCGCAGGATCTGGCGCCCATCGGCAGGCCGCAGACCTGTATGCATTGGTGCTGCGCCACGCGGGCACCATCCCCGACGAGCAGAAAGTGTTGTGGCTCGAACAGCACGCCTTCAACGGTTATCTGAGCGGGCAGGTCGAATCTGCGGTGCTGTCATGGCAACAGGCGATCGCGCTTCGCCAGCAGTTGGGGGATCCCCGCCAGGAGGCTGAGGACCTGCGCCGGCTGTCACACGTCCTGCAGCTGCGGGGACGCCCTACCGAAGCCTCGGCGGCCGCGCACGCGTCGCTTCGGCTGCTCGAAAACCTGGGGCCGTCCCCACAGTTGGCCTGGTCGCTGATCAATATGGCGCACATCGCCGCTCTTTCCCTCGACCCCGCCTGTGCCCGATATGCGACCCGCGCGAAGGCTCTCGGTGCCCGATTCGGGGACCCTGCCGTGGTGATCCACGCCCGCGGATACGCGGCGCTCACCACGGTCTTCTGCAGCAACACCGGCTGGGACGAGTTCGAGCAGGTGTGGCGAGAGGCGGCGGCGTGTCCTGGGATCGAGGAGCACAGCGGAATTTTAGGCATTCTCCTCGGCACGTTCGCTGTGGTGCGCGGCGATGTCCGTCGCGCAGAGCGCTACCTCGCCGAGGTCGCGGCCTACCTCGACCACCGCGACCTTGGCATGTTCCAGGCTTTGGCGGCGGGACTGCAGGCACTGACCGGCCTGGCCGGCGGCGACTGGACGTCCGCCGCGCTGGCGGCCGAGCACATCCTGACCCAGCCCGAATTGGCCCCCCAACACCGGATCGCGCCGTTGATCACGGTGGCCTTGATCCGGGCACGCCGTGGCGAGGAACCGGTGTGGCCGCTGCTCGACGAGGCCCTTGACGCTGCGACGGGCAGCCTGCTGCGCCTGCCCGTCTGCGCCGCGCGCGCCGAGGCCGCCTGGCTGGCCGACGACGACGAGGCGGCCCGCCACTGCGCGTCCGAGGTCCTTACGGTGTCCGGCACGGCGTACGCGTGGCTGGGGGGTTCGCTGCGGCGCTGGGCTCATCTGGCCGGCGACCGATCCGCTATTGACGTCATCGCTGCCACGCCCTATGAGCTTGAGATCCATGGGGATTGGAGCGCAGCCACCCGGGAGTGGATCCTTCGCGACTGTCCCTACGATGCCGCCATCGCTCAACTCGGCGGTGACATCGACGCCGTTGAGGCCGCGCTGGGCACCTTCCGCCGGCTGGGCGCCCGGGCCGCTGCCCGGCGCGCCCAGCAGCGTCTCGCCCACCTGCGCGGCCGCGATCCCGACCGCCGCCGCAAAGACACCAGCGCTGACCCACGCGGCCTCACCAAGCGCCAGCGCGACGTCCTCGAACTCCTTGCCGCCGGACGAAGCGACGCCGAAATCGCCACCGCCCTCTACATCAGCGCTAAAACTGCCAACACCCACGTCTGCGCCATCATGGCCAAACTCGGCGTCCACAACCGCACCCAAGCCGCCGCCTACGCCCACCAACAACCCCAGTGAGCCATCCACGTCAATGTTGAGCAGCACTTCACACCTCCCGCACAACTACCTTCGCGCCTCCGCGATCAACGCGTTGCTGACGCTCGGCGCGCTGATCACCCTGGCGCCCTTCGGACTCGGGCTGTTGACGTCGTTCACCCCGGCGCGCCAATTCGCCACCAATACCCCGCTGTCGTGGCCACACCCGCCGACGCTGGACAACTACGGCGATCTCGGCGGCGCCGGGTTCGGCCGGGCGGCGGCGGTCACCGCGCTGATGACGGCGGTGATCATGGTGGGACAGTTGAGTTTCTCGGTGCTGGCCGCCTACGCGTTCGCGCGGCTGGAGTTTCCCGGCCGAGACACGTTGTTCTGGGTCTATGTGGCGACCCTGATGGTGCCGGCCACCGTGACGGTGGTACCGCTGTATCTGATGATGGCGCAGCTGGGGCTGCGGAACACGTTCTGGGCGTTGGTATTGCCGTTCGTATTCGGTTCGCCGTATGCGATCTTCCTACTCCGCCAGCATTTCCGCAGCGTCCCCAGTGATCTGATCAACGCCGCGCGACTCGACGGAGCCAACACCCTGGACGTGATCGTGCACGTGATGCTGCCGGCCAGCAGGCCGATCCTGGTCACGCTCGGGCTGATCACCGTGGTCTCACAGTGGAACAACTTCATGTGGCCGCTGGTGATCACCAGCGGGGACAAGTGGCGGGTACTCACGGTGGCCACCGCCGCCCTGCAGTCGCGCTACAACGCGCAGTGGACGCTGGTGATGGCGGCAACAACGGTGGCGATGATCCCGTTGATCGTGCTGTTCATGGTGTTCCAGCGCCGAATCGTGCAGTCGATCGTGATCACGGGGATCAAGTGAGCCGGCCGCGGTTCTCCACCATGTTCGCCGCGGCGGTGGTGGCCCTGGCCGCCCTGCTCGGCGCCGCGGCGGTGCTGCTCAACGGAGTCTCGAACCGATCGGCGGCCGGCGCGACGCTGGTGACGCTACGACTGTGGGACGAACAGGTCGCCAACGCCTACCGGCAGTCGCTGGCCGCGTTCCACCGCACCCACCCCGAGATCGAGGTGCGCGTCAACGTCGTCGCCTACGGAACCTATTTCGACACGCTGCGCACCGATGTGGCAGGTGGCGGCGCCGACGACATCTTCTGGCTCTCCAACGCCTACCTGGCCGGCTACGCCGACAGCGGACGGCTGATGAAGATCGATGCGGCGGACACGGATTGGGAACCGTCAGTGGTAACTCAGTTCACCCGTGACGGCACGCTGTGGGGCGTCCCGCAACTGACCGATGCCGGGATCGCGGTGTACTACAACGCCGATCTGCTGGCCGCCGCGGGGATCGCTCCCGCGCAACTGGAGCAACTTCGCTGGGATCCCCGGATCACGCACGACACCCTGCGGTCACTGTTGGCCCGGCTCACCCGCGACAGCGCCGGACGAAGCGCCGACTCCCCCGGTTTCGACCACCGCCGAATCCGGCAGTGGGGCTACAACGCCGCCAACGACCCGCAGGGCATCTACCTGAACTACATCGGCTCCGCCGGCGGGGTGTTCCAGCGCGGCGAGGACTTCGCCTTCGACAACCCGGCGGCGATCGGCGCCTTCGGTTACCTGGTGCAGCTGATCAACGACGACCATGTGGCTCCGCCGGCCTCGGAGACCAACATCAACGGCGACTTCTCCCGCAATCAGTTCCTGGCCGGCAAGATGGCGCTGTTTCAGTCCGGCACCTACAACCTGGCGGCCGTCGCCGAGCAGGCGGGGTTCTCCTGGGGGGTAGCGATGTTGCCCGCCGGGCCGGTAGGACGAGTCAGCGTCACCAACGGGATCGCCGCCGTCGGCAACGCCGCATCGCCGCACCCCGCGGCGGTGCGGGAGGTGCTGAGCTGGCTCGGCAGCCGCGACGGCAACGCCTACCTGGGACGCCACGGGGCGGCGATACCGGCGGTACTCAGCGCACAGCGGGTCTACTTCGACTATTGGGCGCAGCGCGGGGTCGACGTCACGCCCTTCTTCGCGGTGCTCAACGGGCCCCGCATGCCCGCCCCGGGCGGCGGCGCGGGCTTCGCCGCCGGAAACCAGGCCATCAAGCCATATTTCGATGAGATGTTCCTCGGCCGCTCCGCTGTCGACACGGCCCTCCGCCAAGCCCAGGATGCCGCGAACGCGGCCGCACGCCGGTAGTTGCCCGCGAATCGGGTGGACGCACAAAACTGCGGGTGGCTACCTGCGTGAGCGCGTTCCGGCTCTCAGGGCGTCGTCAACACGGTCAGTTCAACAGCCACTGCCGCACCGCACATCACGACCACCACCGCCAGTGCCACCAGGTCGGTCCACCCGGGCCGCGCCGGCGACGCCGAAATCTGGCCGATGCCACCACGAGCGGTGATCGCGTCGCCCATCTCGTCGGCGCGGCGAAGAGTCACGGTGATGGCCGCAGCCATCAGGTCAATGGCCTCACGTGCCCAGTGGCGCAGGCGTTGCCGCCGGGTCCGCGGCCGGTGCCGGGGCCGCAGGCGCCGCGCGGCATAGAGCACCCGGAACTCATCGACGAGCATCGGAAAAGCCCGCAGCGCCAGCGCCAACGCCACCGCCCACTCATCGACGGGAATGCGAAGCAGCCGCAACGGTCGCCCCAGCGTGGCCACCGCGGGAGCGATCTCCGCGACATTGGTGGTCCACGACACCATCGCGCCCAGCCCCAGCAATACGATCGACAGCGCGGTGATCCGCAGGAAGTACAACAGCCCGCCCAGGCCGGCCGGATCACCGCCGGACATCGCCGCGGTCCCACCGCCGACCACCAGCAACACCCACAGCCAGCGCGGCACTGACGGCAGCGCGCCCCGGGGAATGCGAGCGATCCGGGCCGCGCCGAATACCAGCAGCGCCACCGCACCGATCGTCACCCAGCCGGGATAGAAGGTCAGCAGCACCGAGATGCCGAAGACCACGACCAGCTTCGTCCCGGCCCACAGTCGGTGCACGGCCGAGTCGCCGGGCACCGGCCGCAGCAGCACCACCGGCCGAGGGGCGCTGCGCGCCTCCCGCGTCACGCCGCACCTGCCGGCGCCGACACCAAGACACCGTTGTGCAGGTGCAGGGTCCGTGGGCACAGGTCGCCCAGGCCGGCGAAATCGTGCGAGATGACCACCACCGTCAGACCACTTTGCCGCCGCAGATCCTCCAGCAGTCGCAGCAAGCCGTCGCGGCTGGCGGCGTCAAGGCCGGCCAGCGGCTCGTCGAGGATCAGCGCCCGCGGCGACCGGGCCAGTAAGCCGGCCAGGACCAGCCGGCGCATCTGGCCGCCGCTGAGCTGGTCGATGCGCCGTCCAGCCAGCGCCGGGTCCAAGCCGACGGCAGCCAGCGCGGCGCTGACCTTGGCGTGGTCACGCGGCGAAAAGCCCGCGGCAGAAGCCACTTCCCGACCAACGTGGCTGCGCATCAGCTGCAGGCGAGCCGCCTGGAATGACAGCGCGACGGCCCCCACCTGCTGGTCGGCGGGCCGACCCCCGAGCAGGCAGCGGCCGGCGGTCGGGGTGGTCAGACCGGCCATGATCCAGGCCAGGGTGGACTTGCCCGAACCGTTGCCGCCATGGATCAACAAGCCATCGCCTTCGTCGACGCTGAAGCTGATCTCCCGCAGAGCGGTCTTGGCCCACGGTGTGCCGCTGGCGTATTCATGCCCCACGCCTGACAATTCGAGCACCGGCTCGCCCACGTGCGCCGGGGCGCCGCCACCGGATGCGGCGGGAACCTCGGCGGTCTCCACCATGGCGGTGTTGTCGCGGGATCCGGACAGGTCGATGGTGCGGTCGGCGCTGCCGGCCTCGTCGTTGTAGTGGGTGATGTGCACCAAGGAGGTGCAGCGCCGGCCGGAGCAGCCGGCCAGGTCCGACAACACGCCCAACAGCACCTCGCGTCCTTGCGGGTCGACCATGCTGGTGACCTCGTCGGCGATCAGCAGTGCGGGTTCGCGGGCCAGCGCCGCCGCCACGGCCAGCCGCTGCAGCTCGCCGCCGGACAGGCCGCCGGTGTCGCGCTCGGCGAAGCCCGCCAGGCCGACCTCACCGAGCAGCCGCTCGACGTCGGTGCTGGTTCCCGGCGGCAGGCCCCACACCACGTCGTCGGCGACCCGGGTGCCCAACACCTGGCTCTCGGGATGCTGCATGACGACCGCGGTGCCCCCGAGCGCACCAAGCCCCACCGCGCCGGGGCGCTCAACGGTGCCGGCCGTGGGGGGCCGCCCGGCCAGCAACAGCATCAAGGTGGTCTTGCCCGACCCGTTGGCGCCGGTGATCGCGACATGCTCGCCGGCGACGACTTCCAGGCTCACCGGACCGAGGGCGTCATGGTCGGACTGCGGATAGCGGAACCGCACCTGATCCAGCCGGACCGGGACCGGCGCTACTGGACCGCTCTCGGCCAGAAGGTCCAGTTTGTGCACGTCGGGCACCCCACGGAGCCGGTGGAGCACCCGCGACAACGCCCACCACCCCAGCAGCGAGACGGTCATGACGCCGATAGTCATCTGAGCCAGGATGAGCCACTGCCAGTAATGCAGCAGCACCCCGAGAAGCCCGTTCAAATCCTCAGCGGCCCGCTGGAATTCCGGCAGCGGGATCCGCGCCATAGCGGCCGCGACCCCGTGCACATTGGCGGTGATCGCGTCGAAGATCAGGTGGCGCAGCCGGGACAACACGGTCAGCGCCAGCACCATAACGGTGCCGAAGATGCCGCCGGCCACCGCGGAGGCCACGATCACGGTGGGCAGGCCGCGACGATGCCGCTTGATGACGCCGGTCAGGCCGCCGATGTAGGCGCTGTTCACCACTGTCATGAAGCCGCCCATCCCTGCGATCAGAAACGCGATGGTCGCGGCGGCGACGGTGGCGGCGATCAACACGCGAATCCGGTAGCGGTAGGCCAGGAGCCCCATCGGCACCGTGCCGAGCATCGCCAGACCAGCGGCGAAGGGGACCACGACCGCGATGATCGCCGTCGCCGCGCACAGCGCCGCCATCACAGCGGCCTGCGCAATCTCGAAGGGCTGCATCGACCGCGCCCGGACTCGGTTCTCGCCCTGGCCGGTCTTGGTCACCCGTCGATTCTGCCAGTCGCTCGGAGCGTCCCACGCTGAGCGGACCGACGTGGTCCACTTTCGTGCACGCTTGTGAAATACTGGCCCGATGGTAGCCCCCGCCCAATCCAGCCTTGGAGCCGATTTGCTCAGCGTTGTCTCCCGGCTCAACCGGCTCGCTACCCAACGAGTCGCACTGCCCATCCCGGCCGCACAGGCGCGACTTCTGTCCACTATCGAGGACCTCGACGTGGCCCGGATCTCCGACCTGGCGGCGGTGGACCACTGCTCCCAGCCGACGATGACCACCCAGGTGCGCCGACTCGAGGACGCCGGGCTGACCACCCGCACCCCCGACCCGCTCGATGCCCGAGCCGTGTTGATCCGGATCACCGATAAGGGCGTGGACACCATGGCGCGGGTCCGCCAGGACCGGGCGGCGGCGCTGGACCCCGAATTGGACCGGCTTTCTACCGAAGACCGCCAGACACTTGCCGACGCCGTCGAGGTGCTTCACCGATTCCTGGCCGAGGCCGGGCCGACCCGACCGGCCCGCTGACACCCTCGCAATCGGGCCGTAGTTCCACTGAGAAGTTTCCAGCCTGAGGGGCTTTTCGCATATGCTCAACAGCGGCATCGGCCCGAAGCGAAGCTAGGCCTCCTGCGGCCCTCGCGGCTCGCCCACTGGGCTGCCGGTCTTCGGGGGAAGGACATCGTGGCGGATAGATTGGCGCTGGTCACCTCGATCGCCGCCCAACTGATGGCTACCACACCGTCGACGGCTGCTGCGGTCAGTGAACGCGTGCTGCAGACGTTGGTGGAGCAACTCAACGTCGACGCCGGATTCCTGCGTCACAACGACCACGAGATCAGAGCCTCCAAGCTGGTGGCCGAATGGCCGCCGCGCCCGAACGCCCCGGAGCCCGACCCGTTGGCGGTCGTCTCGTTCACCACCGCCGATCCGGTCTTCACCACCTGCGCGCATGGCAAGCGGGTGGCGGTTATCCGGCCGGAGCCGAACGAGTCCGGCTATGTGCGCCAGATGTCGATGGACCACGCCATCGAATCGCTGTCGGTCGCCACCGCGCCACTGATCTCCGGTCCGGTGACCATCGGCATGCTTGGCCTGGTCAAGTTTCGCCGACCCAAGTGGCGTCCCGAAGAGCTCAACACGATCGAGGCGATCGCCTCGCTGTTCGCGCAGTTGCAGGCCCGTGTCGCGGCCGAGGAGCGGCTGCGCTATCTGGCCGACCACGACGACCTGACCGGCCTGCACAATCGTCGTGCGCTGGTCGCTCACCTGTCCGAACGACTCGTCGCCGGCAAGCCCGGTCCGGTCGGCGTCTTCTACATCGACCTCGACCGGCTCAAGCCGATCAACGACTACCTCGGTCACGCCGCCGGCGACTGGTTCATCCAGGACTTCGCCCGGCGACTGCGTGCGTACGCCGGAAACCGGACCATGGCGGCCCGCATCGGCGGGGACGAATTCGTCGTCATCCCGGACTGGCCGATGTCGATGGCCAGCGCCGAGACCTTCGCCGACCGACTGCAGGGCGCGCTTCGCGAACGGGTGGAGATCCAGGGCCATACGGTCAACAGCACGGTCAGTGTGGGCGTGACCGTCGGGCTACCCGGGGAAGACACCAGCGCCGGTCTGCTGCACCGCGCCGACGAGGCCGTCTTGGCGGCGAAACGCGGCGGCGGCAACCAGACCGTCAGCTCCACCGACGATATGTCCTTGAAGAGCTTGTTCCGCAAGGACATCGAACTGCACATGCAGGGCAAGATCGATGACGAGTCGTTGTTGTTGTACTACCAGCCCGAGGTCGATCTGTGGAGCGGCGCGATCGTGGCAGTGGAGGCGCTGGTGCGCTGGCGTCATCCCACCCGCGGGTTGCTGTTGCCGAGTTCGTTCATCAGCATCGCCGAATCCGCCAACCTGGCCGATGATCTGGGCCGGTGGGTGATGCGCACCGCGTGCGCAGAATTCAGCCAATGGCAGACCAATGGCGTCCGGACCAGCGCGACGCTGCGCGTCAATGTCTCGCCCATCCAGCTGGCCGCCCGCGGTTTCGTCCAGAACGTGGTGGAAACCATCAACGAATTCGGCCTACGTCCCGGCTCGCTGTGCCTGGAGATCACCGAGCGGGCGGTGGTGCAGAACATCGAGAGCACCCGTCGAACCCTGGCGGAACTGCGCGAAGCCGGGGTGCAGATCGCCATCGACGACTTCGGCACGGGTTACGCCGTCTTGTCACATCTGAAAGATCTGCCGGTCGACACCCTGAAGATCGACACCGTCTTCGTGCGCGAATTGGGCGTCAATCCGGGCGATCTCGCCATTGTCCGAGCGATCATCGCGCTGGCCGAGGCATTCGGTCTGCAGGTGGTCGCCGAGGGTGTGGAAACGTCGGCGGCCGCGCTCACCTTGATGCGGCACGGCTGTCACCGCGCGCAGGGCTTCCTGTTCTCCCGCCCGGTGCCGGGGCCCGCCGCCGAAGCAATGCTGGCGTCACGCTGGATGGCGATGCCGTTCCTGGCCGACAGCCAAGCTTTGGTGATCTGACAAGAACATCGCCCGGTAGAAAGTGGCACACAACCGCACCCCCGTCTGCCTGCCGGCGAGCGCGGCAGTCGGTGCGGTGCACCAACGCGGCTCGGCGTGCGGCGACACACGGCGATGCGGACCCCTCAAGGTGCCCCGGGCGAAGCTTCGGGAGGAACTCGACGGCCTCGGCGCACGCCGCAGCGCGCCCGATCCGTACAAACCAATCCCTCGCATAACCGGAGATAGTACATACCTTTTGGATGATGTTCAATCAATACGAGACTGTGCGCCTCGTCACGTCGATCGTCTATGTGTCGGGGCGACGCGGTCCGTGCCCGGCCGTGGCCAACACCGCCCACGCCCTCGGCGGCGCCCGTCATAATCAGAGCCATGGAGCGACGGCGGAACGCGCAAACCCCTCAGGCACCGATGGACACGCTGCGGCAGTTGCCGGCCCTGGTCGCGCTCGAGCGGATCCCCGTTCCGGTGCTCGCAATCGCCGACGACGGCACCATCTTGTTCGCCAACAGCGGGTTCGCCGCCATGCTGGGCTACACCCAGGAAGAGGTGCTGGCCCTGGAATTCCGGCAGATCTTCGGCCAGGTTCCACCGGCTGAGGAATCGGCCTTGTCGGTGATGCATTCGCTGGCAAATCTGGTTGTCTCCCTGGAACATCGGGACGGCTCGACGGTGCGCGCCCTGATGAGCAAGTCAGCGCTCGAACGTGCCGACGACCGGGTTGCGCTCGCCACGTTCCAAGACCTCACCGAGCAGCTCTGGCTGGAGGAACGCTAGCGCTTCAGCGCCCGGTGGCCGACGCGCCGTCACCGCCGTTCTGATAGCGCAGCGTGTTGCGGGCCAGGAACTGCCGGAAATACGACAGTGAGTCGGCCACTACGATGGCGGGCAGCAGCGTCTCCCACATCCGCGTCACCCGTCCGATGCTGTCACCGGCATAGTGCGTCAACAGCCACGTCCCAAGCATCGCCGAGGTGATCGACTCGGCAACCTGGCGGGCATCGAGCTCCTCGCGGAGGTCGCCCTCGGCGATCGCGCGCGCGGTCTGAGCGGCGACCGCGTCCGCCCATTCGCCGCCGACCTCAGCCCCCAATTCATTGGATTCGGCCAGGGCGAAGACCAGGTGACCCGCCGCCCGCGCCTCCTTGTCGACGGACAACAACTCCGTGACGGCGAACATGCCGTGGATCATCCCCTCCAAAGCGGGTGAGGACGGCTGACACATGCTCCGAAACGTGGTCAACACCGTGGCGAAACCGCCCTCGATGATGGCCGTCACCAACGAATCCATCGAGTCGAAGTGGTGGTAGAGCGCCCCCTTGGTCACCCCGGCCCGCTCGATGATCGCGGTTCGCCCGGCAGCGACGTAGCCGGCCTCGCCGAACACGTCGATGGCCGCATCGAGCAACTTGCGCCGAGTCGCCTCGGACCGGACCTGGCGCGCCATCAGCCGACCTCCCCTTCGGGCACCGCCGACTTCGCCACCGCCGTCGTCTTGACTGCCAACGCAGTACGCCGACGAACGAACTGAACGAAATAGTCGATGCGATCCGCAGGCACCACACTGGGCAGCACAACCGACCAGACCCGCTCCAACTCACGCAGGAACTGTTCGGGCTCATCGAGATTGCCGGCCTGTCGCAAGCCCAGGTACAGCGCCACCATCATCCGGGCCACATCGCGCGGATCGCGGTCGAGGACGTCGCCTTCGGCGATCGCCCGCTCGGTCACCGCGCTCAGCGCCTGAATCGCATTGTTGAGCACGGTGGCCTGCAACCCCTCGGCGCCGCCGACGACCGGCAGCAGGTGCAGCATTGCTCGGGCACCGTCACTGGTGAGGTCTTCGACCGCCATGAGGTAGCCCACGTCAAGCAGGGTTTCCAAGCCGGAAAGCTTGCGGTCCACCAATGCCCTCATCGCTGTGCCCGTCTTGGCGAGTTGTTCGTCGATGACGGCCAGGGCCAGCGCGTGCTTAGATCGGAAATGAAAATACATCGCACCCTTGGTCAATTCTGCTTCAGCCAGAATGTCGTCGAGGCCGACGTCATGAAATGGCCGCTGGGCGAACTGATGCGCAGCGGCACGGATGATCTGCTGGCGCGTCGCATCGGCGCGCCGGTCGGTCGACTCAGCCAACGCGTGATCTCAGCCTCGTCGCTGACCAGCAGTCGTACCACACCCGGGTTACGGTATCAGTCGAATGACGAAGTTGACTCATTTCTATACTGTAAATCGTCATTCAGCTTTGCTGGCATTCTGAAAAACGCCAATTCCGTGGTGCCAGATTGCATTCGGTCTGTCGAGGCTGTCGCACCGGCGATCACCGTTGTCCGGCTAGCCGGCGGGTATCGCGAAGGCGACGAACTGGGTTACCTGACGCGGTGAGAAGTTGTCGTCACTGACCAGCACCACGGTCTGCCGGCCATCGGGCAGCCGTGGGCCGAGCGTCAACCCCTCGATGTTGTCCAGCGGATCCAGCCCGGGTGTGGTGGACAAGTCGGCCACCAACGTCTTGGTCATCGGAGTCACGGCTGCAGCCGCGAGCGCCGGCATACCGAGCACATCGGTTGCATCGGCGATCTCGGCGCGAAACAGGCGTACCGTCGGGCGGTCACTGAACGCACGCTCGATCACCAAGAACGCGGTGTCCGACAGTGCCACCAGATCAGTGAGGCCGTTGGTTTTGGCCGGGACGGCCGCAGGCTCCAGCGGATAGGCGTACTGCGCGACCGGAGCGTCGGCGTCGAGGCGGTAGGCGGTGATGCGAGTCAGCGCACCCCGGTCGCGATCCGGCAGCGGGCCGTCGTCATACCCCGGGCCCTCCATTGCGGCGAACAGCATCCGTCCGTCGTCGGTCACCGTCAGGCCCTCGAGAGTGGTGTTGCGGCGCGGCCCGGTGGGCTGCGCCGACATCGCCAGCTGCGTCGGCAGGGTAAACCGGCCGAGGTAGCTACCGTCCAGCCCGGCGATACGCACCCACGGGTCGGCCAACACCGCACCGCGTGGGCCGTCGGTGCGCCGCTCCCCCTCTGAGGACCAATACAACCGTTGGCGGCCGGCATCGAAGGCGATGCCTTCGGGGTCCGGCGGTATGACGGGCGGCGTCGCATCGAAGGCCTGGGGCTCGAACGGACGCCCGTCGGAGTCCAGCAGCGGGTTCATGGCACTGACCGCCAGCCCGTCGACGCCGCGGTCGGACACCGTGAGCCGCACCGTATAGAAGCGGGCGGGGCCGTTGGCCGAGCGGTCATCGCTGATCACGTAGTAGCAATCACGGCCCGGGTCGTAGCTGATTCCGGACAGGCCACCCACGACAGTGCCGGCGAACCTGGTGTTCGGTGCCAGTAGTGCCTGGCCCAGATACTGCAGTCCGGCGGTCGTCGTGGGGTTCTCGCACGGCGTGCAACCCGCAAGTGCAGCACCAACGGTCAGCAGCGCACCGCACAGCGCCGGTAACCGGCTCCACGTCCTACGCACCTCGGTAATCTAAAACGCGGTTTACCGGCGGCCTCACCTGGATACGGTGCATGAGGTGACCACTTCCGATGCCCTGCGCGACACTTTGGACGGCCGCTGGCGGACGGTGAAAAACCAGGTCCGGGCCACTCTGTGCGATGAGAAGTTTCGTCCGCACTACACACCGAACACGGCTATCGCCCGCGCCAAGGTCGCCGAACAACTCCGGATCATGGCCGGCTCCGGCGTGGCGGCGGACAGTTTCCGCAAGGAACACGGCGGCACCGGCGACGTCGGCGCGGCGATCACCATGATCGAGATGTTGGCGATGTCGGATCTGTCGCTGATGGTCAAGGCCGGGGTCCAATGGGGGCTGTTCGGCGGCGCAGTGGAGAACCTGGGCACCGAACGACACCACCGCGCCTACGTCGAGAAGATCATCGACCTCGACCTGCTCGGCTGTTTTGCGATGACCGAGACCGGCCACGGCAGCGACGTGCAGTCGCTGGAGACCACCGCCACCTACGACCCGGCCACCCAGGAATTCGTGATCGACTCCGCCACGGGGTCGGCCCGCAAGGACTACATCGGTGGAGCCGCCGAAACCGCCACCGTTGCGGCGGTTTTCGCCCAGCTCATCACCGGTGACGAAAGCCACGGTGTGCATTGCTTCCTGGTGCCGATCCGCGACGCGCAGGGCAACGACCTGCCCGGTGTGGTCACCTCGGACTGCCACTACAAAGGCGGCCTTCCGGGAGTGGACAACGGACGCATCGTCTTCGACCATGTTCGGGTGCCCCGGGAGAACCTGCTGAATCGCTATGCCGATGTCGAACCGGACGGCAGTTATCGGTCATCGATTGAGAGCGACGGCCGGCGGTTCTTCACCATGATCGGCACCCTGATCCGAGGGCGGGTCTCGGTGGGCGGAAGCGCAGGCGCCGCCGCCCGGGTCGCCCTGGACATCGCTACCCGATATGCGTTGCAGCGCAGGCAGTTCAGCGCCCCAAGCGACGACGGGATCGAACACGAGGTGCTCATCATCGATTACCTGGTTCACCAGCGCCGCCTGTTCCCGCTGATTGCCCGCTCCTATGCCCTGCAGTTCGCCCAGAACGAGCTGGTGGGTCGCTGCCATGATCTGCAGACCGCCGACGAACCCGACGCCGAAGAACAACGCGAACTGGAGGCACGAGCAGCCGGGCTCAAGGCCGCCAACACCTGGCACGCGTCCCGGGCCATCCAGGAGGCGCGCGAGGCCTGCGGCGGCGCCGGCTACATGGCCGAGAACCGGCTGATCGCACTGCGCGCGGACGTTGATGTGTTCACCACCTTCGAGGGCGACAACCACGTGCTGACGCAACTGGTGGCCAAGCAGCTGCTGACCACCTACGCCGACGACATCGCCGACATGAGCCCAGTCGGGTGGGTGCGATTCGCGGCTGAGACTGTCGGGGATCGGGTGCTCAAACGCACTGCCGCCGAGACGATCATCCAGACCATCGTGGACGCCCGGCAGGACAGCGAGGAGGAGGGCAGCCTGTTCAACCGCGGCACCCAGGTGCACATGTTCGAAGACCGCGAGGAATATCTGCTGACCTCGGTGGCACGGCGGCTCAGAGGCAAGGCCCAGGAAATGAGCGACTTCGATGCCTTCAACGCGGTCCAGGACCACTTGCTGCATGCGGCCACCGCGCACATCGACCGCGTCGTGCTGGAGGCGTTCGTCGCCGGGATCAACTCCTGCCCGGATCCCGACGCCCGCGAACTGCTGGAGCTGGTGTGCGACCTCTACGCGCTCAGCGTCATCGAGGACGACAAAGCCTGGTTCATCGAGCACCGGTATCTGTCCACCGATCGAGCCAAGGCCGTCACCCGCGGCATCAATGACCGGTGCCGGAAATTGCGCCCGCACGCCCAGACTCTGATCGACGGGTTCGGCATCCCCGAAGAATTGCGGTACGCCGAGATGCTGCACCCCGAACACCTGTCGGTACCGCCCGCCGGTGCGTCCACCGGGTAGCCGTCTTTATAGGCTGTCTGGACCCCAGACCGAACAAAGGAGTACCTCTCATGGCGTGGTTCCTCGCCCTGAATGCCACCCCCACCAAGGGCGTGCAAGCGCCCACCTATGAGCTGCACGAAACCGCTGATCTCGAGCGGATCACCGAGGAGATGGCCACCTTCGCGGCCACCGACCGGGCCGTGGCAGTTCCCGCCGTCTTCAACAACGGCCGCCAGCAGGTCACCGTGTACGTGCGGCCGGCCGCCTGGGGCGCGTGGGCGATCTACGAGCTCAGCGAAGAAGAGCGTCGCGAGATGATGGCCAACAATCCGCTGGTCAACGCGCTCGCCCAGGCCCGTGCCGCCAAGCAGCAGGGACAGCCACAGCAGGCGCCGGCGATGTTCGCACCGCAGCAGCCGCCTTCGCAGGCGGGTCCGTCGGCGATTCCCCGGCTGGACTAAACGCCGCCGGCCTCAAACGTGGCTCCCCCGGGTGGACTCGAACCACCAACCCTCCGGTTAACAGCCGAATGCTCTGCCAATTGAGCTACAGGGGATTGCTGTCCTCGCGGACTTGCAAGACTCTAGCGCATACCGAAACCACCGCGGTGCAACGGGGGTCGCACCCGGCCCCCGTCGCACCGCGTGAGGCAGGATGGAAGCACTGCATCGACTGTTTTAAGGGGCCGCATTGATCGGGTATGTCGTGGTGATGGGGGTCGGCTACGTGATGGGCACCAAAGCCGGCCGCCGCCGCTACGAGCAGATTGTCAGCACCTATCACGCGGTGACGAGCAGCCCGGTCGCCAAGGCGCTGATCGACAAAGGACGGCGCAGCATCGCCGACCGGATCCATCCCGATCCGACGATGGTGACGCTGACCGAACTCGAGGACGGCATCACCGTGGTGCGGCCGGAGGAGCCAGACGACGACAACCCGCGGCGGTGAGCTCCGCGACCTCAGGCGGTCAGATCGTCGCCGCTGGCCTGTTCCAGCAGGCTTCGCCGGTAGGCCTCCATGGCCACCAGATCGCCGAAGAGCGCGTGGTATTCGTCGCTGTGCTCCACCGGAGACATGCGCTGCAGTTTGGACTTGACCTCGGCGATCTGGCGGCCCACCCACACCTCCTGGAGGCGGGCCAGCACGCCGCCGATATAGCGCGGCAGCTTGTCCTCATCGACGCGGATGGCCTCCACGCTCAACTCGTGGATCAGCGCGGTGGTCAGCGACGAAGGCGTCTGCTCGCGCACGGTCTCGATCCACTGCGCGCCGCCGGTGCCGGCCACTCCCGCCGTCCCCCCGGCCGCATCGATCGCCGAGCGCACCGCGGCATAGCCGGGGTGGGTAAAGCTCTCCACCGTCAAGGTGTCGAACACCGGCCCGGCCAGCGCCGGGTACTGCAGAGCCGCTTTGAGCGCCTCACGCTGCGGCCACAACGTCGGATCGGTCGGGTTCGGTCGGGCGACCGCCGGCTTTTCGGCCGGGCCGGCGGCCGCGGGAGACGCCGGACGGTCCCGAGCCGGCCCGCTGCTTTTGGCATCGCCCTTGGCCTCGTTCTTGGCCCGCGCACGCACCCGGCCGATCACCTGCGCGACGTCGTCCCAGCCCACCCAGCCGGCCAGCTGGCGCGCGTATTCGTCGCGCAGCGTCGGGTCCTTGATCGCAGCGACCATCGGCACGCAACGGCGCAGCGCAGCGACCCGGCCCTCGGCTGTCTCCAGGTCCATCTCCGCGAGCGCGGTGCGCACCGCGAACTCGAACAGCGGGGTGCGGCGTGCCACCAGGTCGCGCAGCGCTTCGTCGCCGTGTGCCAGGCGCAGATCACACGGATCCATGCCGTCGGCGGCGACCGCGACGAATGACTGTCCGGCCAGCTGCTGCTCACCCTCGAGCGCCTTGACCGCGGCGGCACGGCCCGCCGCATCGCCGTCGAAGACGTAGATCAGTTCACCTCGAAAGAACTTGTCGTCCATCATCAGTCGGCGCAGCATCGCCAGGTGCTCATCGCCGAAGGCGGTACCGCACGAGGCGACCGCGGTGGTGACGCCTGCCAGATGCATTGCCATCACATCGGTGTAGCCCTCGACGACGATCGCCTGGTGTCCGCGGGCGATGTCTCGTTTGGCCAGGTCCAGGCCGAACAGCACGTTGGACTTCTTGTACAGCGTGGTTTCGGGGGTGTTGACGTACTTGGCCTCCATCGGGTCGTCGTCGAACAACCGGCGCGCACCGAACCCGATCACCTCCCCCGCCGACGAACGGATCGGCCACAGCAGCCGGCGGTGGAACCGGTCCATCGGGCCGCGACGCCCTTCGCGGGACAGCCCGGCGGCCTCCAGCTCCTTGAACTCGAAACCCTTGCGCAGCAGATGTTTGGTCAGGCCGTCCCACCCGGATGGGGCGAAACCGCACCCGAACCGCTCGGCGGCGGCGGCATCAAAGTTTCGCTCGGTGAGATACTTGCGCGCCGGTGCGGCCTCAGGGGTGCTCAGCGCCGCCGCGTAGAACTCGGCAGCCGCCGCATTGGCGGCGATCAGCCGGCTGCGGCCGCCGCGCTCGCGCTGGATGTTGGTCGCCGACGCGCCGGTGTAGGTGATGGTGTGGCCGACCCGGTCGGCCAGCAGCTCGACCGCCTCGACGAAACTGGCGTGCTCGATCTTCTGCACGAAGGCGTAGACGTCGCCGCCTTCCCCGCAGCCGAAGCAGTGGAACAGGCCGTGGTTGGGCCGGACGTGAAACGACGGCGACTTCTCGTTGTGAAACGGGCACAAGCCCTTGAGCGAGTCGGCGCCGGCGCGTCTGAGCTGCACGTAGTCACCGACCACGTCCTCGATTCGGACACGTTCGCGGATAGCGGCGATGTCGCGATCGGAGATGCGGCCTGGCACGGGGTCAGTGTAGAGCGCGCCGCCATCTGCACCACCGCGATCGCGTGCACGGCGGAGCCGGGCGAAGCGGATCGCCGCCATCTGCCCAGCCCTCGGTACCGGAACCGCCCATGTTTTAATGACGGGTCAACTGCTGCGTCAGGGGCGTGAATGAACTCGAAACGGGTCTGGTTGCTGACCCTTGTCGCCGTCGCCGTGCTCGCCGCGGCCGCGGTGACGACCTGGCTGGTGCTGCCCGACCGGTCGCGTAGTGCGGCCGGCGTCACCGGCGAGACCGTCAAGCAGGTGCTGCTCAACGGCACCGAGCTGACCGCAATGCTGGACCAGCCCTTCACCACTGTCACCGGCCCGCCGTCCTACGGCGGCCTGGAGGCGATGGACGACTCAGCAACCCCCGGCGACTGCGTGGGAGTCCTCGACGTCGCGCAGCGAAGCGTGTATGCCTCGGCCCCCGTCCAGAGCTACGCGCGTGAGACCTGGATCGACCCCGAGCCCGCTCACGACGGCTTCAAGCCGCTCGACACCCGGGTGATGTTCGTCAAGGAGGCCGTGGTCGCCCTGCCCACCGCCGACGACGCGCGGCAACTGTTCGATAAGTTCACCGAGCAGTGGAAGCACTGCGACGGTCAACCGGTCAACGCGGCCGACCCGGACACGGCCGGATCGCCGCACCTCCGCGGCACCGAGATGCACATCACCGACGTGCGGATCACCGACGATGTCCTGGCCGCATCGATCGTGCTGGACAAGAGCCCCAAGGCGCCGGACACCCGCGCGATCGGGCTGCAGGACAACTGCATCGTCGGTGTCCTGATCGCCTTCACCGGAACCGAGAACGCCAGTGGTTCCGGTGACCCGCAGACCAGCAGCACCGATGTCGTGCGGGCGATGATGGACAAGGTCGCCAAGCTCGGCTGAGTTCATCCGCGGTGGCCGCACGCACGGCGAAGCCGGGTGCTGGGCGCTCCCCTACTTGCGGGGGCGGGCCCGCCGCTGTGTCACTAGCCCGCGACGAGGCGTTCCAGCCGCCCCTCGGTGCATGACGCGATCTGGTCGACGACCACCCGCAGCCGTGCATTGTCGTCAGCCGCGGCGTTGAACGCCGGAACGAAGATCGGGTCCAGGCTCTCCGGTGCCGTGGCGAGCAGCCGGTGCGCGACCTCGTGCACCTGCTCACGCTGGGCGGCCTGAATCCTGCGGTGCTGGTCCGACGATATGATGAACTGCACCGCAAGGGTTTTCAGCACGGCTACTTCAGCCCGCACTAGTTCAGGCACTTCCAGGTTTGCCTGGTAACGGGTCAGCGGTCCCGGGCCGGCGGCGTCGTGGGTGGCGGTGATCGCCGCGGAGGCGAAGCGCCCGACCAGTTCACTGGTCAGCCGTTTGAGTGCCACCGACGCCGACAGTGTCGCGTCGTAATCACCCACAGCGGCCACCACCGGCAGTTCGGTGAGCCGGCGAGCCGCCCCGGCCAGATCGTGCACCCCGTGGGGGTCGCCCAGACGCGTCAGTTCGGCCACGGTCGAGGCGTCGGCGAGCACCCGCAGGTCGATCCGGCCGGAGATGACGCCGTCTTCAACGTCATGCACCGAGTAGGCGACATCGTCGGCCCAGTCCATGATCTGCGACTCCAGACAGACGCGTCCCTCCGGTGCGCCGCGGCGCATCCAGTCAGCGGCCTCCCGGTCGTCGTCGTAGAAGCCGAACTTGGTCCGTACCGAGCCGTCTGTCGCGTGGCGGAACCACGGGTATTTGGTGACCGCATCCAGCGTCGCCCGGCTCAGATTCAGGCCCGCACTCGCACCGTCCGGACCCAGGACCTTGGGCTCCAAACTGGTCAAGATGCGGAAGTTCTGCGCGTTTCCCTCGAATCCGCCACAGCTCGCAGCGATTTCGTTGAGCGCCTGCTCACCGTTGTGTCCGTAAGGCGGGTGGCCGATATCGTGAGCCAGGCCGGCCAGGTCCACCAGGTCAGGGTCGCAGCCCAATCCGATCGCCATCCCCCGCCCGATCTGCGCGACCTCCAGCGAGTGGGTCAGGCGGGTGCGCGGGGTGTCGCCGTCTCGGGGGCCGACCACCTGGGTCTTGTCGGCCAGCCGGCGCAGGGCAGCACTGTGCAGCACCCTGGCCCGGTCGCGGGCGAAGTCAGTGCGGTGCTGGCCGCCGGTTCCGGGCAGGCCGGCGGTTTTCGACGACTCCGCCACGATGCGTTCGCGGTCGTGCGCGTCGTAGCTGTCGCAGGAGTTGGTAGCCACCGCCGCCAGTCTATTTTGACCCGACCCGAGACCATGACACCGCGGGCCGAAGTTCGGCATCCGACCGCTGCGAACCGAGTGGGCCGGTCGCAGAATTCCGTCGATCACCCCCCGATCACATATAGATTTACCGGCATGCGCATTCCCCGGCTGGCCGCTGCCGCCCTGGCGTTTCTCCTCGCAGTGCTGCTGGTAGCCCCAAGCGCTGCGGCGCAGCCTTCGATGCGTCTGCCCACTTTGATCACCGACAGCGCCGGGGCGCTCTCGCAGTCCGATCGCGCCGAGGTGCAGAACGCGATCGACAAGCTCTACGCCGACCGGCACATCCGGCTGTGGGTGGTCTACGTCGAGGTGTTCTCCGGGCAGACCGCTGAGGACTGGGGACGCAGCACGGCGCGACTCAGCGATCTCGGCAGCAACGACGCCTTGCTCGCTGTTGCCACCGCCGACCGCAGCTACGCCTTCCTGGTTTCCAACGCCATCTCCGAGATCAGCTCGGACAAGGTCGACGCGTTGCGGCGCAACCAGATCGAACCGGCCCTGCACCGCAACGACTGGGCCGGTGCGGCCTCCGCGGCCGCCACCGGACTCGACGCCGCCGCCGCACCCACGCAGGTGAGCTGGACACCGATCCTGATCGCCCTGGCCACGGTGGCGCTCGCCGGCCTGGTGTTGCTGCTGGTGGTCCGTCACCTGCGTCGCCGCCGCCGCGCCGCGGCACTGGCGGCGGCCCGGCGGGTCGACCCCACCGACCCCAACGCGCTGTCCGACGTGCCGGTGTTCGCGCTGGACGCCTTGTCGCGCGAGAAAGTCGTCGAGGTCGACAATGCGGTCCGCACCAGCGCCAACGAATTGGAGCTGGCCCTCGAAGAATTCGGCACGGAACGCGTGCGACCGTTCGCGCAGGCCGTCTCCTCCGCCAAGGCCGCTATGGAGCACGCCTTCACGGTGCGCCAGCAGCTCGACGACGATATCCCTGAGACACCGGCACAACAGCGCGACTTGCTGACCGGGGTGATCGTCACCGCTTCAAAGGCCGACCGCGAACTGGAGATCCAGCGTGCCGCGTTCGAGCAGTTGCGAGATCTCGTACTCAACGCCGGCGACCGCCTCGACACACTGACCCAGCAACTGGTCGAGCTGACCGGGCGCATCCCGGCCTCCGAGCAGCACCTGGTCGAACTGCACACCCAATTCGACGCCACCGCGCTCAGTACGGTGTCCGGCAACGTCAAGACCGCACAGGATCGGGCCGCCTTCGCCGAACGCAACATCACCCGGGCCCGCAGCCTGGCCGACCACCCGGTGACCGGCGGGCAGAGCGAGCTGGTGGACGCGGTTCGGGCCGCCGAGTCGGGGCTCGGCCAGGGCCGAGCCCTGCTCGACGCGGTCGACAATGCCGCAAGCGACATCCGTCACGCGGTCGCCACACTGCCCGAGACCATCGCCGACGCCGAAGCCGGCATCGCCCAAGCCACCGCACTGTTGCAGCGCGGGGCGGGCACGCATAAGTCCGAGCTGGTCACTGTTCGTGATCGCGTGGTCAAGGCCGTCGCCGCCGCCCGCGCCTCCGGAGATCCCCTGGGGGCCTTCACCGCGTTGCTCAAGGCGGACGCCGACCTGGACCAGCTGCTGGACACGGTCGCCGAGGAGCACGCCGCCGCTGAACGGTTGGCTCGCACGCTCGAGCAGGCCCTATTCACCGCGTCGTCGCGCATCCGCGCCGTGTCCGATTACATCGATACCCGCCGCGGTAGCGTCGGCCCGGAAGCGCGCACCCGGCTGGCCGAGGCACGGCGCCGCCTCGACGCCGCCCAAGACAAGCGCAGCACCGATGTCGCGGGCGCCATCACCCAGGCCAACGGCGCGGCCACCCTGGCCGCCGCGGCGCAGTCGCTGGCCAAAGCCGACGTACAGGACGCGCAGCGCGCCTACTACGGGCGTTACGGCAACGACCGCGGMGGTGGCAACGACACCGGCGCCATGCTGGGCGGCATCATCATCGGCAACATCCTCTCCGGCGGTGGCGGCGGCTTCGGCGGTGGCGGCTTCGGTGGTGGTGGAGGGGGCGGCTGGAGTCCCACCTCGTTCGGCGGCTCGTCTTCGGGCGGGGGCTTCTTGGG